>CAMBSL010000013.1 GCA_945870455.1 Pirellula staleyi DSM 6068
CCTGCACCTGCACCCCCTGTACCTGCAGCTTGCGTTGGCACTGGAACGTTGATCTGGATATTGGCCGTGTTGATATCCCCTTGGACGCTGGCTTCGGCTGTCGTTTGTTTTGTCTCGTCCGCTTGACGTGTCTGCTTGTCCGCTAGAAATTTTTTGGGATTCTGTACCAAGGCGAGCCGGGCACGCTCCTCGAGCACCATTTTGTTGGCGCGCTCTGGATCGATTTGGGTCCAACTCTCACGAAAACTTCGACTTGTAATTTTCCGCACCAAGCGTTGGTCGTTATCAAACCAATCCACTTGATATCGCTGCGTTTCTACGTTTTTCACAGGTCGGCGACTAAGGTTATCCCTATCCTCAATGAGGCACCATGCTCTCACTTGAAAGCGACCGGTTTCAGGCGACTGCTCATAGAATATCACCTGATCGTAAACATGACGACCTTGATGATCGTAGAAATGATTTAACTCAATCAGATCGACATATTCTTCGGCAGTGTTGGTGCCCTTAGAAGATGACAGTGCAAAAACGCACAAACATAAAGTGAATGTGTTTGTAAACATGACCGCGAACCCTCAACTTGAAAACTCCTAAGGTAGATCGATGTCTTGTGAGACTATCGAGGAGATCACATGAGACGCGATGAATCACGCGGTGGTCCAAGAGTCCAACGAATGCCCGTGCAAACGAAGAGGCTATTAAACCGAGAGGGTGGAGAGTTTCCGCGTTACATCATCGAACGATTCTGCAATGCAATCACCTCATATTAAGATAGAACTCTGATCCACAACGATCGGAAACGAACTATTTGTGGAGAATCCGAACCGAAGATTGAATCCCTGCTTCGTAGCGCGATTCGAATCCATCCGGACTCATCAATAGCAATTTATCGGAACCTATGTCCATAGTAGTTAAGACAAAACCGTAAGCCAAGGAAATCTTTTTTCAGAATCGTTAGATTGCCCAACGCAACCTACCTGCCGAACGTCTTTGGAAGCGACCGTAATGGCATGAGATAGTCCCGTAGCACAGGCTGCTAGCCTGTGCTTTTGACAATTACAGGCTAGCAGCGCTAGCAGCCTGTGCTACGTGAATTCCCAACCGAGACGGACAAAATTTGACCACCGCCGGTGTCGTCTTTTTTAAGGGCGAGCCTATACTTAGGGCGTGCCTCCACTTAGGATCGTTCGAACAATCAACGTCTGATCCTAAAGAAACGGATTGGTCCGAATTAAGAACACGAAACCACGAAACAACCTCCAATCGAACATAGGTCAAGCCATGAAACCAGCGAATTTCCTTGCCTGGGCTGCTGCCATTGCTGTTTCCACGTTCGCGGTATCCATCACCACCGCAGAGGAGTCGGCCGATCGAAAGGCGATGATCGAAAAGGCTGTCGGCTTCCTAAAAACCGTTGGCCAATCGGAAAATGGTTCTTTCAGCAGTAAAACGGGACCTGGCGTGACTGGGCTGGTGACAGCCGGACTACTGTCGGTCGGACTCCCTGACACCGATCCCTTGGTTGCTAAATCGCTCAAGTATCTTGAAAGCACACGTCACGAAGACGGTGGACTTTATGCACCTGAATCCCGTCACGCAAATTACGAAACTTGCCTTGCCATGATGGCCTTTTCCAAAGTGAACTCAGACGGTCGCTACACCGAGCTAATCAAGGGTGCCGAGAAATTTGTTAAGTTGCAACAGTGGGACGAAGGGGAAGGGCTCAAGTCCGATGATAACGCATACGGTGGTGCGGGCTACGGCAGTAAATCGCGACCGGACCTGTCCAATACAGGGTTCTTGATCGAGGCACTTCGAAACGCGGGTTGTCCCGAGGACGATCCCGCTATCCAACGAGCGCTGGTCTTTGTATCCCGCTGCCAAAATCTAGAATCGCCAGCGAACCGAACCGAGTTCGCGCCCAAAGTCAACGATGGCGGCTTCTATTATACACCCGCCGCCGGAGGTGAATCCTTTGCGGGCAAGGAAGAAAACGGCGGACTGCGTTCCTATGCATCCATGACGTATGCTGGTCTCAAAAGCATGATCTTCGCGGGTGTTGACAAGAACGACTATCGTGTCAAAGCCGCGAAGAATTTCCTTTATAGCAATTACTCTGTTTCCACCAATCCTGGAATGGGAAGTTCCGGTTTGTATTATTATCAGCAAACGATGGCAAAGGCCCTGGATGCCCTGGGTGAACCAGAATTCAACTCGAAAGAAGGACCTCGCAACTGGAAATCCGATTTGCTAAAGTACTTGTCGAAGCAGCAGCAAGAGAATGGATCGTGGACAAATCCCGACGCGCGATGGATGGAAGGTGACCCGAACTTGGTGACCGGATATGTGCTGCTCACTTTGTCGTATTTGAAGTAATGGACCGACCCGCCGCCGGCTCGCCCCCAGTTGGCACTCACTTCGCCGATAGGCTGTGAGTTTTTGGATGGCAGTTTGGTAACCCGTTCCCGTAACGGCTTGTTGCTTTAATGGATTGTGAGACGGGGTATTCGAAAGTGGCATGGGCGCGCTCGCGGGGTAACCCCAGGGGCATTCAATGCATGCCATCTGGCTTTATGCCAGTGGTAATTGACCTTCGCCCTAGCATGACGGTAATGATCCCCAGTGGTAAACCGGTGCCACGCAATGGTAACCCGAAGCGTGAGCGAGGAGCCGAGCGCAATCCCTCGCTCACGCGTCGGGTTACCATAGCCTATCCTAGGGCGAACGCGTACTTTCGCAGAGCGAAAGGCGACGATGATAAATTCACAGCCTCAGCGGAACAGCGCAAGCTGTCCGGTGAGGATTCGGAAGTTACCACTCCAATTAGATCGACTTTAAATCAGTTCATCAAGCTGCTCGACCAGGCTTGCAAACCGACTTAAGGCTGTTTCAACGGGCTCGGGTTGGGTCATATCTACACCCGCTCCCCGCAACAGTTCGAGCGGATCTTGCGAGCATCCTCCCTTGAGAAATCCAAGATAGTCGTTGAGTTCGGATTGCCCTCCCTCTAAGACCCGTCGCGATAATGCGATCGCCGCCGACAAACCGGTTGCATACTTATACACGTAAAAACCGCGATAGAAGTGCGGGATGCGGAAACACTCAAGCGACAGTTCTTCATCCACTTTGAAATCGGGGCCAAAATAAGCATCGAGAAGATTTCGATAGACTGATTTCATACTCGCTACGGTCAATGGCTCACCACTTTCCCCCATTTCATGGGTGATTTTTTCGAATTCGGCGAACATGGTTTGCCGAACCACCGTTGCGCGGATGCTATCGATTTCATGATTGATAATCGCTGCCTTTTGCTCCTTGGTGGTCGCATTGCGAATCATTTGGTGGGCAAGTAGCTGCTCATTGAAAGTACTGGCCACTTCTGCGACGAAGATGGTGTAATTGTAATATTGAAAAGGTTGATTGGCGGCTGAGTAATAGCTGTGCATCGAATGGCCCGCTTCATGTGTGAGCGTAAAAATATCGTTGAGCACGCTTGTCTTGAAGTTCATCAGGATGAATGGATCGGCATCAAAAGTCCCGCAGCTAAAGGCACCGCTCTGTTTGCCTTGGTTGGGATATCGGTCACACCAACGTCCTCGAAGCCCTTTTTCAAGCACGTTGGTATATTCGCTCCCAAGCGGCGCGAGTGATGTCAGAATGGTCTCGACCGCTTCGTCCCAAGTGTGATGGGCTTGATCGTCTGCGAGAATCGGCACGTACGTGTCGTAATGTCGAATGTCCTTGAGACCCATCTTCCGACGGCGCATGTCGAAATAACGATGCACTGCGGGCAAGTGCTTTCGAACGGCGACAATCAAATTGTCGTAGACGCACTCCGGGATGTTGTCGGAAAAGAGCGAACTTGCACGCGCGCTGGAGTAGTTGCGCGCCTTTGCATAATAGACATCGCCATGAATGCTGCCCGCCAACGTTGCCGCTAACGTGTTCTCGTGCGACTGAAACTGGTGGTAGTACTGATGAAATGCTCTTTTGCGAACTTCGCGGTCTGGCGAAAGCAAAAACGAGCTAAATGATGCGTTCGTCAATTCGACTGCGATTCCTTTTTCGTTAACAACCTCGCCAAACTTGAGATCAGCGTCATTCAACTGGCGAAATGCCTTGTTGGCCGTTTGAGCCATTTCCCCTTGCATGGCTAGCAAGTTTTCTTCTGGCTGGCTCAACGTGTGTTTACGGAAGCGATTGATTCGTTCGAGGACAAGTCGATAGGGGCTCAGACATTCTTCGGCCATCATGGCTTCTAGTTTTTCGGCTGGAATGGCGAGGATCTCAGGTCGCACGAAACTTGCCGCTTGCCCCGCCTTGGTGGCGATGTTTTGATACCGAGCTACAAAGCCTTGGTAGTGACTGTTGCTTTGGTCTTCGGTTGTCTTCAAAAAGGCATAAGTACCAATCCGTTCTCCGAGCCGATCTAGTTTGATGTCGAACTCAAGGCACTCGGCCAACGTTGCTGCGGAATCTCCGAGTCGGCCGACAAACTGAGCAAAACCGCCCAGCTCTTGCTCGAACTGAGCCAGTGTTTCGGTCCATTCGGCATCCGTGTTGAAAAGGCTGCTCAAGTCCCAAGTGTCACCAACTTGTACGTCCGATCGCTTTGGGTTGGCATTAGCTGGGGTGTTTTCAACGATCATTTTACGTGCGTACTTTCTATTCGATTCACATGAGCTTGTCGGAAATTGCAACGGATCTTTTCCGTATTCGTTATGGTAGCGTACCGCGAGAAGCGGCCAACATCAGTCTTTGGGATGGATCGAAAAAGTTAGGTTGCTCCACCTATTTCGGTTCAAATTTGGATAGGATATTCAGTTCCTCGGTTGATTCTTCTCCATCAGTAAGGAATTCGGATCTATGGCTGTCCAATGGATCTCAGGCAAAATTGCTCGAAAACAGATTTGGTCGGATGGCTTATTTACGGTTTCCATCCACTGCCCAGGAGTTGCCCCTTTTGAGTCTGGCCAGTTCTTGCAAATCGGAATGCAACTGCCCGAAAAACATTTGCATCGCCCTTATTCTGTCGCCTCGCCACATGGCGAGACACTTGAGTTCTTTATCGTTCGCGTGGATGAAGGTGAGTTGACACCGCGTTTGTGGGCTTTGAATGAAGGGGACGCAATCGATGTTTCCGCTAAGGCGACCGGTGGTTTTACGCTTTCGCATACGCCTGTCGCCGATTGCATCTGGCTGCTCGCAACAGGCACCGGACTTGCACCTTATATCGCAATGATGCGAGAGGATGACCTCTGGGAGCGATACAAGAATGTTGTTTTGGTGCATGGTGTCCGATTTGCGACCGACCTCGCTTATCAAAACGAGTTGTTGGAAGTGCGTGCTCGGTTTGGCGAACGTTTCCATTCGATACCGGTTGTATCGAGAGCCGAAGTGCCGGGCGCCATCTCGGGAAGAATCACGACTGCAATCGAGAATGGTTCGCTTGAATCGCAAGCAAACCAAGCCCTTTCGGCATCGAACAGCGTGGTCATGATGTGCGGCAATCCACAGATGCTCGACGACGTGGAGGCGCTACTCGACGCGCGCGGCATGGTTCGCCACAAGAAATCAGCCCCTGGCCAACTCGTCGTTGAACGCTATTGGTAGTGAACGCGATGGGTCCATGCTAGACTGACCGCCTTTCAAGTTTTCCCAAGTGAACAATTTTCGATGGCGATTAAATCCACCGTATACAAAGCTGAGTTGGTGGTCAGCGACATGGATCGCAACTACTATGCAACGCACAATCTCGTTTTGGCACAGCATCCTTCAGAACCAGATCGCCGACTGCTGGCTCGATTGATTGTGTTCGCCCTGTTTGCACATGAGCAATTGGAGTTCGGACGCGGGATTAGCAACGACGAAGATCCAGATTTGTGGCGACGCGATTTGACTGGCGCCATCGAGCAATGGATCGAACTTGGCCAGCCCGATGAATCTAGGATTCGAAAGGCGTGTGGTCGCGCGCAACAAGTTGTAGTGGTCAGCTATAGCGGTAATTCAGCCGAAGTCTGGTGGAATAAGATCGCGTCGTCTGTGGCAAGGTCCAAAAATCTGATGGTGATCGATCTCGACCC
Organism: Pirellula staleyi DSM 6068; assembly: GCA_945870455.1. Taxonomy (GTDB): domain Bacteria; phylum Planctomycetota; class Planctomycetia; order Pirellulales; family Pirellulaceae; genus JBKCUI01. The sequence goes on from CAMBSL010000013.1 coordinate 6,084, forward strand.
TGCCCCTTTAGACCAAGCATCGCGGTTGTTGCAACGCACCATGAGATTGAGCGCAACGATTCAAGATGGCGACTTGCACTTGAGTAACGACACAGACTCCATCGCCTTGACACCAATGACTCGAATGCAGAAATAGTAGTTGACGTTGTGACCTTGATCTCGTTCCCAATCATCGCATACGCACCACGCGTTCCGCGAGGATCTGTTTGGCAGCCAAACCTGGAATATAGCCTCTTACTCCTTGAATCATCACAGGCTGTTGAAGATATCTCCTTAGATTCAATCCTGCGGACGACTGCACATAGGTGATCACGTTGCCGGTATCGTCGGTCAATGCGAACTCGGGTTGACCCGGATTCGAAGTGTGGACTTGTACAAGCCAACCCGATGCGTCGCCGGCTTGACCGACTAGCTCGCTTGTTGCACGCGTAACGAGACTGTTATTGCTAAAGCCAGCAGCCGAGGCTGGCACCACGTTGTTCGGTTGGCTCGACGGATAGAGATAATTGTTTGCTGCATTGCCGGCCGTTCGTTGAGCGATGAGAGAGGTGTCTTGAACCATACCCAGTGTCCGTTGTTGCAACGATTCGAATCGTTCGACTCGCTCCAACAGTAATCGGGCTTCTCCGCGTACCATGGCGGTCGATCCACTCTCGATCCACTGGGCGGCTTGATTTCGAAAAGGCGTCAAGTTCCAGTTTTCGGTTGGACTTGCAATTTCTTGGGTCAATTTTGCAAGAGCCGATTGGATCTCCGGAGTTTGAAATTCACCATGATTGGTCGAACCGTCCATTGTGTCTACTGCATCGTGGGCATGCGTTGAACTATTGGATAGAGACGAATGTGAAGTGCGCATCGATGGGCTCAAACCATGCCAAGCGGACGTGTCCTGAGGAATCGTGTTGAATTGAGCTGGCAGCGTTGCTTGGTTTCCATTCGCCGAAGGAACTCCATAGAACATTGGACCGGACGCGAGGCGTCCATCTGGCACAGGTTGCATGATGGCAGTCGCAGTTTGTTTTCCTCCAAAGAGCGGTTCATTTCCATTAATCAACCGCGAAAACGTGCTCTCGCCTTGACGATAGGGGGATGGCTGAGGCGCTGATGGGCCGGCCATTTCGGTTCGACCAAAAGGATTCAACCGATTTGCCTCTAGCCCGGCATTCCCCTGCATGATTCCATTCGTAGACATTGGAAGTCCATCGGGAGGCATTGCCATGGTTGGTCCGCGATAACTAGGTCGCGGCAATCGATCGAGACGGTTTGCTTCGACCGGGCCGATACGACCAAGGTTTCCTTGAGATGGGCTTGAATGAAACGGTTGTGCGATTCGTGTGTTCGCAGGGGCTCGATCAGCCTCAACAACGCTAATCCCAATTAGTCCAAGGACGCTGCCCACAGGACCCACTCGCAGTTTTGGATTGTGGTTGGTTTGCATGGAGTCCCATTGACGCATGGAATCTGTTTGGTGCGCTGTCGCTGGCTGCTTGTTGCGAGTCGAATTCGCTGGTAATGGACGCATTTTTCTCCCAGAGGACTTGGGGTTAGCGTTGGATGTTTCTTGGTGGGTTGCTTCGACTGGAACGCCATCTGCCACCATTTTGCGTTGAACATCCGCTTGCTCTTTTTTGATTTGTTGTTGGACTTGAGCAAGAACTTCTTGTTCGTCCGACCAGACGATTTTTCCTTCGACTTGGTTGCTTGTTTCATCCGCAGTGGGCACAGGCTCAGCGTAGCTTGCCAGCTGAGCTGCGTCCGCCTTCTTTTTAGGTTGTGTGGATTGGGTGTTGTCGGGTCGTTGCGTGGCAAGACTTGGCGGATCTGCAGGAGTGATGGAATCCGATAGTTGCGAACTCTTGATCCATCGGAATTCGCCCTGCGGTGGAGCGATACGATACCAAAGGTTTTTTTTGCCATCGTCGTTTTCTTGCATCTCTTCGCCCAGGATCTGAACCTGCTGTGACTTCGTAAGGGACGATTGCCACATGAATTCCGACACGTTGGGTGAGTCGCTACCGATCCAAGCGGGTGTATCGACCTCGATAATCTCGGCTGACTTTCCCCCGGGCAAAAGGTAGGCAACACTTGCAGGAATCCAATCATGACTACCTACCGGGGGACGAATACCGGACCATCCATCGGACGTTTCTAGATAAACGTCGACGACCGCACCTTGCGTCAGCGTGAGCGTTGCGTAGTATTGGTCCGAAGGGCCGGAACGCACAATGGCTTTATTGGCATGAACGCCTCGAACTCGCGGTTTTTCGTGCTCAACAGCAATATACGCAGGTACCGACTTGCGTTGGGCTTTTTCCTCTGGTTCGCCGCCTCTGACACGTGGCCCATTGAATGCGATTGCAGACATCTCCGCCGAAAGAACTGAAATGAGTGCGATGCGTCCAAAGTAAGCCGGTAGCGTATGCATTTTCAAGAATTCCTTTATCGATGGTTGTTGGTGGTGCTTCCAAAAGCCAACAACACTTGGCTGATCTGTTCGACGATTGCGCTATCTGGTTCCCGCAGCTCCAGCATGCGCAGCGTGTGGATCGCGTTGGGATTCGACATGAGGCCTAATAGCGAAACGGCTTTCCTTCGCACTTGGATATCAGACTGTTCCGCCATCCAGACAAGCCATGGGATCGGATCGATATCTTGATCCCGAACCAATCGATCCATTGCCATCGTTCGTTGCTCGATGTTTCCCTGGGCCAAATCGATTGCCAATTCAAGTTGCGGTGCGCTCATTCCTCGTTGGACCAGTTCCTTCGATGCCTCTTGAACGATTTTCGGCAGCGTGCTCGACAGAAGCGGGAACAATTTTTCGATAGGAAGCTTTTCGATACCGCGAATTGTCGTAAGTGCCTGATTCCCAGGAATCGATTCGACAGCCGGTTTCTGCGACCGGAATATGTCATTGGGGGTGTTTGGATGTAGCTTGCTAGACTGAGGCAACAGCGTTATGCCCGCAACGGCTAGCTGCTCAATCGCGGATTCACTGTGTTTTGGATCGAGGTCATTGAGTGCCAGCAGGCTTGGCAAGATATCTTCGGATGAATTATTTTCGGGTCGGCTCAATTGCTGTTTCCAGTCCAACGGAAGCCACTGCCTCGATACATATGGCCAGCTCCAAACTGCCGCGACAACGAAGCCTAGCGGCAAGACGATTCGAAGGAACGATGAACGACGGGGCAACGGTCGATCCATCGATTCGCCGAGCAGCCAATCCGCATCGATCTGCACAAGTTCTTTATTACCGTTCTTTCGGCCTGCCATAGAAAGGGATTCGATCGCCTACAAAAGGGACAAGCAGCGACCACTCACTGCCGAAATTTTTTCGTCAAAGATCGCATATAAATTAAAGTCCTCCCGCGATTCAACCCCAACTCAAATAGAAGTGTACAATTGGGCTAGGTGGGAAAGCTGGCGAGCTGAGCTGCTAAGAAAAAAGATTTTGGAACAGTGCCATTGGGCGCTTGCCGCGCTAGCCCCGGTTCTCTTAGCCGTCGGGCGCTAGCCCCGGTTCTCGACGAATGTCTTAGCCGTCGGGCGCTAGCCCCGGTTCTCGAAGAATGTCGAGCAATTAAAAAACCGGGGCTACTGCCCAACGGCTCTATCAGATTTTTAACACCGCGTGAAAGTGAACAATCTATCGTTGCACGCGAGCTGAGCCGCCTTTGGCTAGCGCCTCGACTTCCGGTAGTTTCGCCATCGTGGTGTCGCCGGGGAATGTTGTGATCAAGGCACCATGCGCCCATCCCAGCCGCAATGCTTGCTCGGGTTCTTTGCCCGTTAGCATGCCATAAATCAATCCGGATGCAAAACCATCTCCGCCACCGATGCGATCGACCACGTCGAGACTGCAGGTCGGGCTAACATAGCGTTTGCCGTCGTACCACAAAACAGCAGCCCAGTCGTGGCGATTGGTCGAATGCACTTCTCGCAAAGTGGTTGCGACCATCTTGACATTGGGAAATTTTGCAACCGCACGCTCAATCATCTTAAAGAAGGAATCGGGATCCAGTGCGCCTTTGGATTCCACGTCATGCCCTTCGATGCCTAAACTCTTTTGAAGATCCTCTTCATTGCCAACAAGCATGTCCACATTCTTGACGATCTTGCTAATCATCTCTTGCCCCTTGGCTGCACCGCCGATGGTAGCCCACAATTTGGCTCGATAGTTTAAGTCGAACGAGGTGACAGCACCGGACGCTTTGGCCGCTTGCATGCCTTCGACAATCACTTCGGAAGTGGTTTCGGAAAGGGCTGCGAATATACCGCCGGAATGGAACCATCGTACGCCTGACGCGAAAATAGACTTCCAATCAAAATCGCCTGGCTTGAGCATTCCTCCCGCTTCGTTGGCTCTGTTGTAGAACACGACCGGTGGACGAACTCCCTGACCACGATCGGAGTAAACCGTGGCAATGTTGGGGCCGCGTACACCATCGTGCTCAAAGTGCTTGTAAAATGGTTTCACTCCCATTTCACGAACTCGGCCTTGTACCATTTCGCCGATGCCGTAGTTCACCATCGCCGTGGCGACACCGGTCTTGAGTCCGAAACAGTCGGCGAGATTGGCTGCAACATTGTACTCACCCCCAGAGACGTGAATATCAAACGATTTAGCTTTGCGAAATGGGATGATTCCTGGATCCAATCGGTGGACTAGTGCGCCAAGGGCCAGGAAGTCGAGATCACACGAATCGGTACGAACACTGAGTTGCGCCATTATATCTCCATCAGATGCAATACGAGTTAGGGAAACCCACTCCAACGAATGGGTTCTAGATTAACGATTGGGTTCTAGATTGTCGTTGCGGAAAAACCACCATCAACGACCAAGTTATGGCCAGTAATAAACGAAGAGGCCTCAGACGAAGCCAAAAACACAATCGCTCCAGCCAGTTCGTGCGAATATCCAAATCTTCCGGCTGGCGTATGATTGATGATTTGCTGCCCACGTGGTGAGAGGCTTCCATCGGGGTTATAGAGCAGCCCGCGGTTTTGTTCGGCGGGAAAAAAACCGGGACTGATGCAATTGACTCTCACACCGCGTGAAGCCCATTCGCGAGCCAAGAATTGAGTCAGATTGATCACCGCAGCTTTGGCCGCAGAATAGGCTACCACCCGAGACAAAGGAATGATGCCCGACATGGAAGCGATGTTGATGATACTCCCTGAATTCCTAAGCAGCATGGTTTCGCCAAACACTTGACATGGAAGCACTGTGCCGCCGATCAAATTGAGGTCAAAAACCTGTTGCCAAGCTCTTATGGGTAAGTTGCAGAAATCATCTCCGGGTTGCAAAGTCGCTTCGGCTTGATTCCCGCCGGCGGCATTGATGAGGATTTCGATCGGTCCAAGCGAACGTTCGATCATATCCCGCGCTCGAACGAGGGAGTCGTGGTCTAACGCGTCGGCCGAGTGAAAGACAGCTTCGCCACCATCGCGACGAATTTGTTCCGCTCGATGCATTCCGCGTTCGGCGCTTCGTCCAAGAATGGCCACGCGGGCACCGCTTGCCCCTAGCGCTTCTGCCATCGCACCACCGAGGCTGCCGGTGCCGCCCAAGACAACGGCTGTTCGGTTACCTAATTGAAAAAGACTGTTACTCATGATTTTTTATTCTTGCGAGCATTTCGCGCTGCCGGAAAGATTTCCGTCCGGGTGTTCACCAGCTTTGATTTCGGTGATTGGATCTTTGATTTCGGTAATTGGATGGAATGGAGTTCGCTGTGACAAGGGGGCTTGGCTGAATTAAAACCGCCACACACCGCCACACACCGCCAAATAAAAACCGCTAAATAAAAACCGCCAGGAGCCAAATAAAAACCGCCAGCGGTCCGTGGAATGATTTCGCCCAAGGAGCGTAAAAGCGGACGCTCGCTTTTTTGATCTTTTTCGCGGTCGGCTTGGAGTCAAGTGGGCAAAGTTGGACTGCAGGATCTGGTTTTGAAGGCTTGCAAGCATCGGGTTTGCCGATAGAATCCTTTTTCGACGCCTGCTTTTGGGAATTTGCTATTGTGGGGCGTAAAAATCAACTGAGCGGATTGGGGCATGCAAATACCCTGTGATTTCGTTCAAGCACCCATAGCTCAACTGGATAGAGCATCGGCCTACGAAGCCGAAGGTTTCAGGTTCGACCCCTGATGGGTGTACTTTTATTGACTAGCTGAGAGACGCAATAGATCAATACATCACGGTCATGCACCGTCGCAAGACCTTTGGCAGACGATTGAATCTCCACGAAATTGTCGCCATTCTCAAGCTGGATGATGTCCTGGCTCTTGGTCGGTACGTGGACCTCCCCGACGAGGAAGACGGATTCGATTTTGCCGAACGCTTTGCAGCACTCAAAGCAGAGTTCGAAGCACAGCTTCAGGAAAAAGCCAAGCTCAATCAAGCCACAGCCGAGAACCTAGCCAAAGTAAAAATACCGGAGGGCAAGGAGCCATGAGCGATATCATCAAGTCCGATGAATACCGGCAATGGATCGTTTCGATCAAGAAACGGATCCAGGCGTCGCAAATCAAGGCCGCCATCGCCGTCAATCGCGAGCTTCTTGAGCTGTATTGGTTTATGGGGCAGCAGATAATCGAACGTCAGGAGTCTGCCAAATGGGGTGACGGATTCTTGGTTCAGATGAGTGACGACCTACTAAAAGAATTCCCTGAAATGAAAGGATTTTCACATCGCAATCTGAAGTCGATTCGCCAATGGTTTCGGTTTTGGAATTCCGCGTTAGAAATTGGGAAACAGCCTGCTGCCCAATTGCCTCCAAAAGGGAAACAACTTGTTTCCCAAACAGAAACAAAGCAGCCACTGCCGAATTCGCCGATAACTCCAATTGCGCCACAACTTGTTTCGCAAATTCCTTGGGGTCACAACATTCTGATAATTCAGAAGTTGAGCGATCCAAAAGATGCACTTTTTTACGTCCAAGGAACGATCGAAAACAATTGGTCTCGAGCCGTTCTGACCCATCACATCGAATCCAACCTGCACCTGAGGGAAGGGCGTGCGATCAATAACTTTGCTGCGACCTTGCCCGAGCCTGAGTCCGATTTGGCAAAGCAACTCCTTCGCGATCCGTACAACTTTGACTTTCTGACGTTAACGCAGCGACACAACGAACGCGAACTGGAAGACGGTCTCATCGAGCACATCACCAAGTTCTTGTTGGAACTCGGAGCAGGCTTTGCTTATGTCGGGCGACAATATAAGATCGAGGTCGACGGCGACCAGTACAGCATCGATCTGCTGTTCTATCACCTGCGATTGCACTGCTATGTGGTAATCGATTTGAAGGTCGTAAAATTCAAACCCGAGTTTGCGGGGAAACTGAACTTTTACGTCTCCGCAGTCGACAGCCAGATTCGCAACGAAGGCGATGCTGCCACGATCGGCATTTTGATCTGCAAGAGCAAGAGCGACATCAAGGTCGAGTACTCGCTAAGAGACCTAAACAAGCCGATCGGGGTCAGCGAATACCAAATCACGCAGAACCTGCCTGAACAGTTGCGATCTTCGCTACCGAGCATCGAACAGATCGAAGCTGAAGTTGGTGATTGGGGGGCGGAATGAGTGTACTCTGGAAAATGACGACACTCGCAGATGCGGCTCGATGGTATTCCGGGGGTACACCATCCCGGATGCGCTCGATCACCAATGCCAGAATCACTGGTTTGTAACTCGTTGCCGTTTGCATCCCATCAATGAGCGTTATGAATTGCTCGGTCGCCCTGGCGGGATCCTCGAATAGAACAGCCGTTTTTCGGTCTGCAGCCACTGATCGAAGGTCTCGAAGTCGGATTCACCAGGACCTACCTTCCATCGTTTGCGCAAGGTCCATCCTCGAGCAACCGTTGCTCCGATTTCCTGACGCAGTTCAAGCGGCAATCGCTGCAATCCAATTTGAAACTGAGCCAGTGCAATCTCGCTTTTCTGCCGAGTCTCAACGTTGTTGATCTGTCCAGGTCCTGAACCAAGGCAAAAACCAATCTCGACGCCGGGTCCCCAGACAATTAAGGCCACTTGCAATCCATATGACTTATTGGGAACGACCTTTGGACATACACAGCTCCAGAACTATTTGGGCGTCCGGCCCATCGGCGTTGGATGCGAAGAGAACTCCTTAAACTTCGTTGATCCCGAGTACCGCCGAGCCGCTCCAATCGCCACGCTTTTCAGGCGATTCCACAAATCCTTGATGGCGTTGCGATCGCTCTCTTCCGCATCCTTCCAAGGCTTGCTCTCTTGATAGCGAGCGAGTAATTGGCAGTCCTGGGGCGTACATGGCATTCGCACTCTATTTTTTTCTTTTGTCTTGCCGTAGTCACCGCAAACATTTGAACTCAGTTGTGCACTATGCTATCAAAACGCTGTAGACTTCGATAGACTTTAGTGCTTCGACTCAGGGTTCAGTAGGACTGGATGATGAAAACAAGACTTAGCGAGTACGTAAAGGTCGCCGAAGCCGCAGAGATTCTTGGGGTCTCGCAAGGGACGGTTCGGGCTTGGGCGGAAACGGGCAAGATTCCGATGCAGAAAAACCCAGCGAATGGATACAGATTGTTCTTACGAGGGGATTTAGATTCGTTCTTGGAAAAATGTGCCAGGCCCGTTAACAAAAACGCTCTCACTTCTGAAAGGTCAATTTCGGCTCGGAAGCGAGCAAAGTAGAAAGCGACTTTACATCAAGAACATCCTTGTCGGCGTTCAATCAAAGCCACCAACTACGCTACAGCTCCCAATCGCCAAAAACATTTATGACCACGCCATCATCATTCAACTCACCTAACTTCGGCTTCCTTGCGAAGCATGATGTTATTTTGGTGAAGCATGCCGCTCTTGCTGAGCGATATGTATTTGGTGATGCAAATTTATCGCTGATCAAGCTGCGGCAATTCGCTGAGTTGTTGGCGGAGCACTGCGCAGCCTATGCAGCTATTACCGTTGACGAGCAAGATTCTTTTCTTAACGTGCTCGACAAGCTTTGGAATGCAGGAGTTTTAGGGGCGCAAGTTAGCCAACTGTTTCATGGCATTCGAAAATCTGGCAATGAAGCGGCTCATGGACACACAGGCGATCGTCGCGAAGCACTGCATCAACTGCAGATGGCAAGGAAGCTTGCCATCTGGTTTCATCGAACTTTCGGCAACGACAAGACCTTCGAGGCAGGCTCCTTCATCGTTCCTCCCGATCCTGCAGCAGCGGAAAAGGAACTACTCGACGAGCTGAATCGACTTCGAGAATCTGAGGTTGCTGCCGCCAATCAAGCAGCGGACTTGAAAGCCACGCTTGAAACTGAGCTTCGTCAAAAAGCTGAGGCTGAATCGAAGGCAAAACTCGCGTATGACGACCTTGACGCAGCTTTGGAGCTCGCTGCAGAAAGTGAGCAGCAACTCGCAACTGAACGGAAGAAGTTCCACGAGCGTTTGAACGAGCTACTAGCCAAGACCGCGGCAGAGCCAGCTGACAAACGAAACGCGACGATGACGACCGCGCTCGCGCAGGATGCAAGTCTCGAACTTGACGAACAAGCAACCCGACACATCATCGATTCGCAGCTTCGCGAGGCGGGCTGGGAAGTCGACTCACTGACATTGCGCCACTCCAAAGGAACACGTCCCGCCAAAGGTCGGAACATCGCGATTGCTGAATGGCCGACAAAGAACGGACCAGCCGATTACTTGCTCTTTGTCGGACTCTGCCCGGTTGCATCTATTGAGGCCAAAAAGTTCAAAGTCAGTGTCGCCAGTCGCGTTGATCAAGCTGCCCGCTACTCGAAAGGGTTCCAAACTGAATTGAGTTTCGAATCCAACGGCGGCCCATGGCGAGAATATCATGTGCCTTTTGCTTTTGCCTCGAACGGTCGGCCCTACCTTCCCCAGATAAAAGAACAATCAGGCGTTTGGTTTCACGATCTTCGCGAGACAACCAATAAGCCACGCGCTCTGAAAACCTGGTACACACCCCAAGGTTTAGCTGACTTACTCGCCCAAGATATTCCCCAGGCCGAAGAAAAACTCACAGTTGAGCCGCTGGACTACTTACCACTCTACGACTTTCAGAAAGCCGCGATCGAAGCAGTTGAAACGCATCTCGCCGCCGGTCATCGCCGAATCTTGATTGCAATGGCAACCGGTACCGGCAAGACACGTACCTGCCTTGGTATGTTGTACCGATTCATCAAATCCAATCGTTTCCGTCGAGTTCTATTTCTTGTGGACCGAACATCGCTGGGTGAGCAAGCCGAGGGAACCTTCGAAAATGTCCGGCTCGAGAACCATCAATCGTTCGACGACATCTATGACATCAAGAAGATGGGAACACTCAAGCCAGATTCTGATACGAGGCTTCAAGTCGCAACAGTGCAAGGAATGTGCAAGCGTATTCTCGGCAGCGACGATACCGAGCCCGTGCCGGTTGACTGGTACGATTGCATAATTGTCGATGAATGCCATCGAGGTTATGCCCTCGACATGGAGATGTCGGAAACGGAGATGCAGTTTCGCAGCCCAGCCGATTATTTGAGTCGCTATCGCCAAGTCCTCGATCATTTCGATGCTGTTCGAATTGGGCTTACAGCAACGCCGGCACAACACACATCACAGATCTTTGGACCCCCGATCTTCGAATACAGTTATCGACAAGCCGTGATCGACGATTATCTTTGCGACCACGAGCCACCCTATCGATTCATAACCGACTTGGCTACTAGCGGAATGGTATGGCAAAAAGGTGACGAAGTTGAGGTCTTTCATTCCGGCGATAAGTCGGTCAAGAAATTCCAAACACCTGACGAAATCAAGATCGAGGTCGCGGAATTTAATAAGCGAGCAATCACCGAAAATTTCAATCGAGTGGTTTGCCGCGAACTCATCAATCACATCGACTTTGATGGCTCTGGAAAAACGCTAATCTATTGTGTGAACGACGATCACGCCGATCGTGTCGTTCGAATTCTCAAGGAGGAGCTGGATGACGCCTTTGGCGCATTCCCCAATGATGCAGTGAAGAAAATCACAGGTAGCATCGACAGGCCATCCGAGACGATTCGCCGATTCAAGAACGAGTTTGATCCTCGCGTTGCTGTTACCGTTGACTTGCTGACCACGGGCATCGACGTTCCTAAAATCACGAACTTAGTTTTCCTAAGACGAGTCAGCAGTCGTATTCTCTACGACCAGATGCTCGGCCGCGCGACGCGAAAGTGCCCAAATCTGTATGGCGATGGACAACATAAAACAGCGTTTCGTATTTTTGATGCAGTAGACCTCTACAATGCTCTATTGCCGATGACCGACATGAAACCAGTGGTGGCTCGTCCCAATCTAACATTCGGTCAACTCATAACCGAGTTGCGCGATATCGAGGACGTCGAATTCACCGAAGAGTCGAAGCGGCAATTGCTCGGCAAGCTGCGACGCCGCAAGCTAACGGCAAAGCAAGAAGAGAAGATGCAGTCCCTTTTAAACGTAGCTTGGGACCATTGTCCCGAGCAAACACACCAACCGATTGAGCAGGACGGGACAATGGTCCCATCCTACGGCTCAACTCGAAGATTGTCACAAGCAACGAACCAATTGTGTGACTTGTTGAATTCAAAAAATCCAAAGCAAATAGCGGAGTGGTTCGACACAAATGGGAACGTGCTCGCAATTCTTGACGACACGACATCTGCGGGCAGTTACGTGTTTATCTCAAAGCACCAAGATATCGTACGATCCGTCGAGACCGGATACGGCACAGCGACAAAACCCGAGGATTACATCGAGTCCTTCCGAAAGTATGTGACTGAAAACCAAGACACGTTACCAGCATTGATCGTCGTGACCACTCGACCACGTGATTTGACCCGTGCTCAGTTGCGTGAACTGAAGCTAGTCATGGACGAAGCGGGTTTCACCGAGCAAAACTTGCGTGTTGCAGTGCGAGAAACTACGAATCAAGACATTGCAGCGTCGATCATCGCTTACATTCGCCACGTTGCACTTGGTCAACCATTGGTTCCCCATTCTGATCGTGTACAATCCGCCATGAAAAAAATCTTGGCAAGCCGACAATGGACCGAACCACAACGAAAGTGGTTGGAGCGGATTGGCAAGCAGCTGGAGCATGAGATCATCGTCGACCGCGATGCACTCGACGCCGGCCAGTTCAAAGAAATGGGCGGCTTTACTCGTTTGAACAAAGTGTTCAAGGGTGAACTAGAAACAATTCTCCGCGACATCGCCGACGCGATGTGGGTAGCCGCGTAATAGCTATCCAACGTAGGATGGGACCATCGTCCCGTCAGTCTATGCGCTCGGAATAATGGTCCCAAGCTACGGATCCTACGCGTTTCGCCAACGATCTGCTAGTTCAGCCTTCTTGACTAATCCCCGCCTCTAGTCTAGAAAATGGCGAATTCGTGGATTAGTGTGGTGCGTTGGTATAGAGGGCTGAACTAGTGAATGAATCGGACTTCCAGAAAGATTTCCCTGGGAAACTGGTCACAACCTGTCTCACCGAATACTTGAACGGGCCAATGGAGCCCCCAATTCAGACAAAAACGTTTGCATTCGTTCCGGATCCCCTTCCTCCCAAAATTGATTGGAAGGCTTTGCAGCTAGAGCATTTCGATCGCTATTCCGAAACGCTCTTGGCCTTAGGAAAAATCAACGGACTACACAAGCGAGTTGGGAACGCTGCGGGAATGTTGCGAACCTTGTGGATGCGTGAAGCAAAGCTATCCTCGGAAGTAGAAAACATTCACACCACGGCAGAAGAGCTTGTATTGGCGGGGGCAGGACGATCCTTGAATCCGCGTGATAGCAGTCTCGAAAGTTGGAACTATGTCCGAGCGCTTGAACATGGGATCCATTCCGAGTTCTCTTTTACGAGAGAGCGTGAAATAAGAACTCGGCCAACTCGGCCATTCCCATCACTGAATGGATGAATGGTTTCAAATTGATAATGAGTGAGGGCGACGGCAAAGAGAGGAGGAATATACTCGTGAGAATTGTTCACGAAGACTTCGAGATCGCGAATTGCATTGAGCCAATCATCTCCGGGAGGCATTGGAATAAACCGGGCGTGTCGAGCTCCGGGTAGCGGCCCACTCAAGTAGACACCTTTGTCGCGGAACAGACCTGGGCGATGATGCTTGCCGCGAACGCTTTGTAGCAAGATATCGTGCATTTCCCGAATGAGTCGAGATGACCATGGCAAACTGCTCGAGCACCCTGTCGTCTACATGAGTGCTTACATCAACGAACATCGCAAGCAGTACGTCGACCTTCTTTTAAGAATCAGTCAACAAGGAGGTCAAGCATGGTCTGACTGGATTGGTTTCTTTCTGGAAGCTATTCGAACTCAGTCTCTCGACGCTATTTGGCGCAGCGAAGAATTGATCAACCTGCAGGTTCGTTTTCAGGACCTTCTTAAAACAGACGGCGCACCGACAAGGTTGTTTCCCGTTGTCGATTCATTGTTTGCTTCTCCTGCAATCAATATTGCAGATCTCATGAAACATACAGAAACCACTAAAACAACCGCAGGAAAAGACATGGAGCGTCTCGAACGTCTTGGTATCGTCCGAGAGATTACCGGACGCGAACGCGAACGCGATTGGCTTGCACAAGACATCGTCAACGTCATCTCCAAGGAATCGCCGCAACAATGACCACAACACAAGACATCGTCGCAAAACTCTGGTCGCTGTGCCACGTCCTACGTGACGATGGCATTACGTATCATGAGTATGTGACCGAACTTACATTTCTCCTCTTCCTTAAGATGATGAAGGAGACACAGCAAGAAAAGCTGCTGCCGGCTGGGTATCGTTGGGATGATCTGACAGCGAAAGATGGCGTCGATCAATTGGCTTTCTATCGATCGTTGCTTGTACATCTGGGCAATGAAGGCTCCGGTCGAGTACAAGCAATTTTCGCCAACGCCAATACCTCATTACGCCAACCAAAGAACCTTGCCAAGATCGTTGGCGACATCGACAAGCTAGATTGGTACTCGGCTCGCGAAGAAGGGTTGGGTGATCTGTACGAAGGCTTGCTAGAAAAAAACGCGAGCGAGAAGAAGTCGGGGGCTGGTCAATACTTTACGCCGCGACCATTGAGCAGTATGTGACTCCATTGATCTTCGCGGCTGCACTTGCCTCATGAGGATCTTCCAATCGCTCCAAAGGGAGGAGACTCAGGACTGCTGCCCAATGCTGGTTGCGTCCCATTACTTCCTTGGAAAGATTGGCGTTGAAGCCCAAGATCTTTGTCCCGTCGTTTTCAGACCACTTCGGGTGAACCTCAGTAAGCAGCCATACATCGCATTCTTGACCGAGAATCAAGTCCCGGTGCTGCTCCGTCATAAGCCGATTTTCTACATTCCAAGTTCCGATTCGCATGGTGCCTTCCATCAAGCTTTTGCCAGGGTTCTAGGTGGACGGCACATGGAATGTGCCTACTACTTTTTCGCATGGTGCCTTCCATTCTGTCCGTGTTTAGTTTAGTCGTGGCCGAAAATCACTTTTCTTATCGGTGCTGTGAACGACCATTGCTTCTACCGCCGATTACTGCCCGCAGAGCCCATTGTCCGCCACGGGCTATCGCAAAAGATACAGCCCACTAGAGTAGCAGGCACGATCCGCCGTGCCGTTCGCAGTTAAGCTTTTGCCAGGACTCTAGGTGGACGGCACATGGAATGTGCCTACTGCTTTGACTTTTGTCGGCTGAGCTCGGACGCTATCACAAATATGCGAGAATGACATAAGGACGGGCTGAAATCCGACAAAACCTTTGTCGCTTCTCGGCCGCTATACCAATATGATGTTTCAAGACATTGTTGTTCTGGCCATCCAACCATGCTTGCGTTGGGATAAACCCATCGTGAGAATTTTGAGAAGACTTCGGATCCCATGTATCGACGCGATTTTACTCTCTCCTCCGTTGCTGCTCTGCTTTTTCAAACTCGCTGTCCCAGCAGACTCCTATCGCAGATTCCATCCGACCCAAAAGCCGATATCACAACAGGCAACGGACTGTCGGGACCCGCTGCAGGTCCTTGGCGACGGTTGTTTCTCGATGCAACTGTCGTCGAAGAACAGCAAGGCTTAACCCGGCAATTTCATTCCGCTGAAAAGCATAGCAGCAACCCAATTATCATTGCCGATCGGCCCTGGGAAGGTACCTCCGCAATTACTGGTCCGTACGTTTACGGGACTGTTTTGAAAGACGGACAGCGTTACCGAATGTGGTACCAAGTGCTGTTTCAAGGCAACCATGTAGGCTATGCCGAGTCAGATGACGCTATCCATTGGCAGAAACCAGCGCTCGATATCATTCATTATGAGGGCCAATCCACTAACTTCGTCGTGTCCGAATTCGACACCGAAAAGTCTGGTGGTCGATGCCACAATCCCAACGTCATTCTTCGACCAAATGACCCCAACCCCGAGCGGCGATATGCACTCTATGGATTCGATGGAAAAGCCGGGCACGCACGAGTCGCTTTCTCCGCCGATGGTTTGAACTGGCGGTATCCTCCCGAGAGTGCACAGCAACCTCTGTTCACTTCGTCGGATGTCGTAAACTTCGGCTACGATCCGTATCAAGATCGTTACTTCAGCACTTGGAAGACACGGGATCGACGCGGCCGAGCTGTTGGGATCGCTTGGTCTAAGGATGGTGAGAAATGGAACAAACCCTTCGATGGGCCGGTTTTTGTGGCCGATGACTTGGACCCAAGCGACACGCAGATTTACGGCATGCCTGCCTTTGCATATCAAGGTATGTATATCGGCTTGCCCTGGATGTATCGGGCTCGCTACTTTCGTTATGGCGAATACAGCGTTGAGAAGCTGCATGAAGCCCAATCCGATTCACCGCGAACCATGGAGGTGCAATTGGCTTGGTCATGGGACCTTGTCAATTGGACTCGCCCTCCCGAGCGGAACCAATTCATTCCGCGTGGCCAAGCTTCGGATTGGGATCGCGGCATGATCGTGACAGCTTGTGCACCCATTGTGGTTGGAGACAAACTCTATTTCTATTTTGGAGGCACCGATCGAGTGCATGATGAAAAACGAGTTCAAACTGCGATCGGTTTAGCAACCTTGCGATTGGATGGATTCTGCTCCATGTCAAACCTTGACTCCAAGGAAGGCTGGTTGATCACGCGACGGGAGCCGTTTCGAACTCCAATCGTCACGATCAATGCTCGCACACAACCGAGCGGCTCAATCTCGGCCGAAATCCTCGACCGAAAGAACAAGGTGGTCGCTGGTTTTTCTCGGAATCAATGTATGCCATTTCAAGGCGACTCGGTCCGACATCGTTTGCAATGGACGACAAAGAACTTTCCGGAAGGTGCAATGGCGAGCGATTTCAAAATTCGCTTTTGGCTAAAGGATGCGGAGCTGTTTTCGTATTTACCCGAATCGCTCGACCCAAACCAAAGGGACTTGGCGAGATTCCCAAGCACGGGTCCATAGCGATTGACAATGCGAAAACCCTTGCGACGATCAAGATGATAAACTTCCGACTTTTCACATTGGATGAGCAAGCCGATGCATTCTGCCTAAACGGGAAAGACTATCTCTCTGGGGTTTACGGATATTCTGTGGCGGGATGACTTCCAGCGAAGCCATTTCACCAGGTAGTGGACCGGATTTTGGTACTGCGATTAAATCCTGCTGCCGCCAATCGAGAGCTTGCTGGACGAACAGCGACAGATCAAGAACTTCGGAGACAATGTTGCCGGCTTCGTCACTAGCCAAGCATCCCAGGAACCGGGCTAGCCCCGGTTTTCTTGACGCAGACGGATCGGAACCAGATGAAAAACCGGGGCTGATCAGGGAACCGGGGCTAGACTTAGAACCGGGCTAGACTGAGAACCGGGCTAGGCTTAGAACCGGGGCTAGGCTTAGAACCGGGGCTAGGCTTAGAACCGGGGCTAGCGCCCAACGGCTCGCTAAGATCTGCTCGCGACCTGCGGTATGCGTTTGCAAGGTTTACATGAAATAACAAGTTTGTTTTAAATCGTGCGCCCAAAATGATTCAGAACCGTGCCTCGTGTGTTGGGACTATTTTGGCCCAATGTAACTTTGCGTTCGGCATAATGCCTCTATCCATGGATTTTGCGTTGATCTGCTTCAATGATACTTTGCTCGCACAAATTGGGTGTCTTCCATGATTGAACTGAAAAATGAAATTGGGCAGATTCTTCTGAGTCTTGACTGCGGCCTGATCAAGAACAGTCAGGGACAAACGATCGGCTCGACGCGTGGGAATGCCCTCTTGAATCTGCAGGGGCAAGTGCTGGCTGAGGTGACTGAGGGGTGCGTCTATAGCGTCTCAAAAGAGCTTCTGCTCGAAACGCGTGGCAATGAGATTCTCAATTTGAAGGGTCAGCGACTGGCCACGGTCGATGGAGGAGAGCAACTTGAACGCGGCCTGTTGGCTGCGGCTTTTCTCTTGTTCTGCTAAATGGTCGCGTGGCCTACGAGCGTGCGGAGGTACGTGTCATTCCCGTCTACTCGAAATAGACGGGATTCCTGAGTAGGATGGGACCATTTGTCCCGTCCAAACAAAGGCCCATTTGTCCCGTTGTCCCGTCCAAACAAAGGCCCATTTGTCCCGTTGTCCCGTCCAAACAAAGGCCCGGACATTGTTGGCTCATGGCCTGTGATTTCTTGCCAACCACGGTTTTTGAGGTTATCGTTAACGAACGAAAACGACCTCATTTTTGTAAGGACTTGCTTGAATCCACAAACATCCGACTCCAAAGATCCTCGCGTTGATCTTGCACATGAGCGAACCGATATGGCCAACTACCGTACGCAGTTGGCATTGGACCGAACTACGCTGGCGTGGATCCGAACTTCACTGACGTTTGCAAGTTTTGGATTTGGAATGGTCGGATTTTTTCGGTCTCTTCCTCATGATCCGTTGAAGCGGGACCCAAGTCGAGTTCATGCAGCGGCCATTCAATTTGGAACAACGCTGATCATCATTGGAATTGTAGCGATGGCGCTTTCGAGCGTCTCGCATTGGCGAGCTCTTCGAAGATTGCGGCGAGGAGAGCCACCCATACTGACTGTCTGGCCATTGAGCATCGTGGTCGCTACCTTGGTGGCGGTACTTGGGCTGGCTGGTCTTTGGGCAATTTTTTTCATATGAATTGAGGCTATTTCCAGGCAGAATCAACCATTATTCGTGCGACCTTGCACGAAGACAATCGCTATACTGGCAGACGTGAGGCGCAAAAGCGAACCTGTCTAACTATCTCGCCCCTTTTTCTTACGGGCTTGCAATGGCTGCGTCGACGACATTTCGCTTCTAATTGAATAGGGGACAAGTCATGAATCGTGAACGACGAGAGTTTTTGTCGGACGTCGGTAAAGGGAAGCTCGTAGCGACCATAGGTACATCGCTAGCAACCGAATTGGGTCTTGAGCAAGTGGTCGCTCGCGATGTGGACGATCATCTCAAGTTCGGTAACATGGAACCACTTGTCGACATGATGGAGAATACACCGGTCGCGAAACTGCAACAGACTGTTGTGGCCAAGCATCGAGCCGGAGCGGATTTGCGATCCCTGACTGCGGCAGCGGCACTTGCAAACGCGAGAGCATTCGGTGGTCAAGATTACGATGGCTACCATACGTTCATGGCGTTAGGACCGGCCCTGGAAATGGCGAGAGAATTGCCGGACGATCGCAAACTTCTGCCGCTACTCAAGGTCTTTTACCGCAATACCAATCGAATTCAAACAACGGGCACAAACGAAAAGGAAGTGCTGCGCCGTATCGAAGTCGCGCAGCGAGCAGGCAAACGTCCTGACGGCGAAATGCTTAGACAAGCGACGCGCGATGCCGATTTCGATCATGCCGAAGAGTTGTTCGCGGTATTGGCAGATGCGCCGCCGAACGAGGCTTACAATCATTTGCAGTTCGCGATCCAAGACGAGGTCGACGTCCATCGAACGGTGCTAGCTTGGCGGGCATGGATGATGTTGGATGTGACCGGCCCGCAATATGCGCATACGCTCTTGCGGCAATCTGTTCGGTACTGCGTTGATTCGGAACAAAGTCGAATCAAACGAAATACCGCACCATCGGGTGTTCGAGACTTGTTGCCGAAATTGCTTGACGAGTACGGCTTGGTCGGAAAAACGTTAGGCCAACGCGAGCCAAGCGACTCAAGCCTCGACGAACTCGTTCAGATTGTCTTCAGCGAGGATCGAACTCAAGCGGCGACGGCCGTAGCCGCAGCTCTTGCAGATGGCGTTTCACCGGAATCGATTGGTGAATCACTATCACTGGCTGCAAATCGACTGCTGCTGCACGATCCAGGAAGAACTGCGCCCCAAGCATCGAAAGAAAAGCCTGTCGGCAGTGTGCATGGCGCCAGTGTTGGAGTTCACGCAATGGATTCCGCGAATGCTTGGCGAAACATTTCAAGAGTCAGCAATCAACGCAATCAAGTTGCTAGCTTGATCGTCGGTGCCTACCATACGGCCGGCCAGACCAAGTCTGTCGGATCGCAGCCGCTGGAATTCGCGACTGCATCCGATGAATTGAAGTCACTTGATTCGTCCAAACTGCTTGCAGAATTGGCGTTGTCCGTTCGCGATGGCAATCAGCTTCGCGCGTGTTCGGCAGTCTTTGAGCTCAATCGCAAAGGCACCGGCCCTGAGCCTGTTTTCGCGGCGCTGCTACCCTTTGCCGTGAGTGAAGACGGAGCCTTGCATGCTGAGAAATTTTATCGCACGGTCCGAGAAGAATTCATAGCAACGCGACCATCGCAGCGGTGGAATCATCTCATCGCGCTTGCAAGGGTGACGGCAAGCGAATACGGCAACCCGGCACCGGGTCGGGACGAAGCCATCCAATTGCTTGGACTCGGATAGACGACTGCAACGTTCTTGACGGGAACGTCTCTGCAAGCTTCAATAGGGCCATGAGCAAACCAAAAATCTTGATTCAACTGGACACCGATTCCCAGGCCAGCGTTTTTGATGCCGTGGTGGCAATCGATTCGGGCGTCGACAAGTTACTCCAATACTCCAACGTGAGTCCTGACGAAGTTCGAGCATTGGTCCACGGTGCCATGTATACGCGTGGACCTGCCGACCTCAAGAATACGGCAATTTTTGTGGGTGGCAGCAATGTGAGCGAGGGGGAAGCCATCGCAGCCGCAGCCAAGGGGACTTTGTTCGATCCATTCCGGGTCTCAATCATGCTCGATAGCAATGGCGCGAACAGCACTGCGGCTGCAGCCGTGCTTTGTGCAAAAAAACACCAGTCGCTCGAGAATTCGACCGCGCTGGTGCTGGCTGCAACAGGCGCTGTCGGCCAACGTATCTGTCAGATTTTGGCGAGCGCGAACTGCAACGTCATCGTCGCGTCACGACTGCTCGAACGTTCCCTCGAATGCATCGAAAGATTGGTAGCCAACGGCAGCGCATCCGATCGCTTCACCCCGATTTGTTCAGCGGATACGCTCGCTCTGGGCGAAGCCCTAAACAATTGCCACATGGTGTTTGGTTGCGGTGCAACCGGAGCAAGGCTGCTGCCATCCAAACAGCTCGCAGATGCAAAGAAACTACGGGTTGCCATCGACCTAAACGCAGTTCCGCCGAGCGGCATCGAGGGGATCGAGTTGATGGACAAAGGAACGCAACGAGGCGACCGATTCGACTACGGGGCGCTGGGAGTTGGCGGATTGAAGATGAAAATCCACAAAGCTTGCATCTCCTCGTTGTTTCAATCCAACAATCAATTCCTGGATTGCCGGGAGATGCTGGCGATAGGCGAACAAATTCTTGGCTGATTGCTGAGCTTACTATGCCAAGTCTTGCTATGGCAAGTCTTGCTATGGCAATGAAGGCATCAGAGACTAAGGTTGAATTCTTGCTTCCCTCGCCTCGAAGCGGCAACGCTGTGAAGCATTTTCGTCAATGAAATGGAACGCTATTTGAATTTAAGCCTTCCGTTCGGGCTTGTCCCGACGGAGGCAACAGTAGCCACCAATTATCGCCCCACTGGCATAAAGCCAGTGGTAGCGAATCGCAGGAAAATATGCTTCACAGCGTTGCCGAAGCGGGGCGAGGGGGAGAAAACTGGCTGGGATCGCGCAAATGCATTGGGATTTCGAGTCTAGCGTGCTGCGAAATGTGGGTAAAGATGAGGCTATCGCCCTTCGGCACTCAGTTTGTTTTCATACCGATGTGCCACACCTTCACTTCTTGTCGAGCCTGCGCTTGTTCTCAAAGAATTCCGTCAGCATGCGTCCGCATTCCAATGCGAGAACGCCGCTGGTGATATCGCACTGATGATTGAGCCTTGAGTCCGATAGAAGGTGAAAGAGCGATTCGACCGCTCCCGCCTTGTTGTCTATCGCGCCATAGATGACGCGTGGAATCCTCGACTGTAGAATTGCGCCGGCGCACATCGGGCATGGTTCAAGTGTCACGTACAATTCGCATTCGAGCAGTCGCCATGATTTTAGGTAGGCTGCTGCTTGCGTGATCGCGATCATCTCGGCATGTGCGGTTGGGTCCGCCAAGTTCTCTCGCTGATTGTATGCCGCAGCGATGATACTGTGCTTGTACACGATGATGGCTCCTACAGGCACTTCGTTCTCAGTAGCCGCCTGCTGAGCCAATTCAATCGCCCGTCGCATAAAATGCTCTTTGCCAAATAGCAGCAGGGATGCTGCATCGTCATCGTCTCGGAATTCCATGTGGTCTTGGTCTTGTTGCGTGATAATCTGAGGCTATTTCAATTGAATGGGAGTCGCCGCTCGTGCTGGTACGTCTGGGTTGGCTGGACTAGGCAGTGAGTTTGTATCGAACAGCACTGGCGGAACCGCTTCGAGAGTCCCGGTCGGTTCACACCACATCATTGGACCATTTTCCATTCCGCCTTGTTGCAACCCGCTGGAGTTCGCGGCACCGAAACCGTACGCTTCCGACGTGATTGCACCTGGATCAACCCAAATGTTATCCGCGTCGACTCGGATTGTGCCAAGATCTTGGTCAAGATTTCTGCGTTGGGCTTCGTAAAAAACCCAAACTCCCTGAAATGTATTTTGTGCCGTGAGCAAATCCTGCAAAGCAGACACGCTATCTCGTGCCGCAGTTGGGCCCGACGAAAGGCTCAGCGTTTCACGAATTTGACGCAAGTCTTCGTTGATCGTGATTTGCTGTGCGGCAATGCGAACTGCATAACGCTGTAATTCGAAGTTATATTGGTTGTAACGAATGTTTCGCAGTTGCGAACGCAATGTTTGCCAAACAAGATCTTCGAATCGATAATAGTTGCGTTTGGCTTGCTGGTACTCGATGAGTACTTGGCGATACTGATTGCGTTCTTGCATTCGGGTCAAGGGGGAATCCCACTGCAAACCTGCTCGCAAGCGTCCCGTTTTGGCTTTCAGTGAAAACGGGTTGTCGTTTGCATTTTGCACATCCCCGGAGAACACCACATCAAGACTGCTTTCCAAGCTATCCGCTACGACTTCGATGGCTCTCCACGAGTCGACAAGACTGGCTCGACTGTTCATCCAGTCAAGTCGATTGACGCGGGCGATTTCGACAGCTTCCTCGGCTGAGAGGTCCACAGGCGGTAGCATTACGCTTTCGATTCTCGTTCGAGCCTGTAACACCTGAAGCGCCAAGACGTCTTCTGCGAATTCGGAAAGAATACTCTGGCTAGGCAAGAGGGCATTGTCTCGAACTGACTCGAAAATCGCCTTGGGATTTGATCGATCTTGGTTCGAAAGGATCTTCTCTAAATTGATATCGAGCAAATTGATCTTTTGTTCGCGCTCTTTGAACCGAGCTTCCAACTTGTCAAGCTCCTCGGTCAAGTTCGTTGGCAAAGATCGAATTTGACCGGAATCCAACAACGCTATGTCCAAGGTCGCGGTTGGCAATAAGCTGCATACGGTTCCGCGTTCTTGCTCATAGAGTTGTCGCAAGCGAGCCAACTCCTTTTCTCTTGGGCCAACGATGCCCTTAAGCTTCTCGATGTCGGCTCGTACCTCGGGAAAGTCTCGACCTAAAATGGTTCGACGAAGCGATTCAATGGAATCGATTTTCCCTCGAATTTCGCTGATTGCTTGCGCCGTGTCCTTGTTCCAGGGCATCGAGCGGGACTTGTTGCCAGTCGCTGCGTCTATTTCAATGGGACTCAGCTCTAGCAATTTACTGTTGCTATTGCCAACCGCTTCGCGCAAGTCGTTGGCTCTTGAGCGTCGTTCTTTCAGTTCGTCGCTGATTAAATTGAATTGATCAAGAATAGGGTCCTTGATTTCAACACACACATACGGAGGCAGGCCAAGGGTTAATTTGAAGGCGTCCAGCGATTGCTCGTAATTGAATTTTTGTTGCAATAGACTTGCTTGCAGCGAATTCAATGCTTGCCTGGTTTGTGAAACTTGCAATTGTTGGCTTGGAATCGCATCTTGAGTCGCGGATACGACGGTTAGTTGTTCTCGGAGAGCATCCTCGAATCGAGCCACGTTTTCACGCAGTCTTGCAACGTTTTCTTCGACATTTCGAATCTGCAATTGGTTTTGGACTAAGCCTAGGAATCCGCCCACGGTTGGCACCCCGCCACCGCCACCAAATCCAGCCGCACCACTCGTCTGTACGTTCCCAACGGTACCGAAGCCCCCACCCAAACCCGTAAAACCTTGGAGACCCGCACCGCCAAACAATCCTCCTCGACGCGTTGGGCCTGGTTCGGCTGCTCTTCCGACTGTGATCGTCGTGTAGAATCCGGTCCGGTATCTCTCGAAGGAACGCACATTATAGAGCAACGTACGCTCGGCCAACGTCAAGCGTTCCATGATCAAATCGCGTCCGCCGCCTCTCAACAACGGTTGAATTAAGCTGAAATCGAGCAGCGTCGTGGCCGATTGTGTGTCTGGGCCAGCAAATTGCCATGTCATCGAATTAGCAAATCCGATGATCATATCCGCACCGTTCGTAAACTGTCGCCGGAACGCGATTGGACGTGCTCCCCTTGAAAAGGTCGATCCGTTCAAGGTCGAACTGCTGTTCCCACCGGCACCGCGTCGCAGAGCGCCATCGGCGGTATAGAAGGTTGAGTAGCCAGCATAGAGCTGGTTTCCCAGGAAAAAGCGTTCCGTGCTGACGTCCAACGCAGACAAGTAAAGCGTTTCTATTTCGGACTGATAGGACGTATTGTGAAGCACCGCTGTTCTGACTGCCGTATCCGCGTCGAGGACAAGTACGCCTCGCTCATCGAGTGGCAGATACTGCCACCAAATTGGGTTCTCGGCTGTGTTGGTCTTGCCGTTCACGTCCCAAAGCGGATAGCCCTTTTTGCCGTTAAGCACCTTCATATATTGATGGGAGACATTGTCATCTTCGGGCATCGGCGGGCGATCCGGATTGAACGGATCGAACATTCGTGATGCGCGATTGACTTGAATATCGCGGATCTCGGGCGAACATGCATCTGCGATTTTTTCGCCGATGAGATTCGTGACTTCTTGGTCGGCCCGATTGCGGTAGTGGGCTCGATTGCAGCCCGTCGACGATGAGATCGATTGTGCTGCAAGCAACGTGACACACGCGATGCGCAGTGTTTTTCGCAACCAATTGCGTTTTTGAGTTTGATCACTCATTATCGTTTCGCCGCCAAATAAAGGGACTGAATGAAACCCAGCTTTCCCCTCTTTCGGCTTTTAACGATCCTGTTGTTGATTCCCGTAATACCAGCTCTGCACGAACTACGGATTTTAACTGTCTTAACAGTCTTGCCGATTATGTAGCTAGCATTGCGAATGTTTTTTGCGAGCGAATGTCTACTGTGCACTTTAGTTACCAGGCTCTGCGGCAGAGCCTGGGAGCGAGCATAGCCTGGGCGACGAGTAATCTCCTGGGCGACGTTCCTTCCAATCAGTGGCAATAGGGCGCCCGAATCCACGCCCGTCGCTCACCGGGATTGTTGATTAAATAGATTTGCCGTTAGGCAAACCGGTAGGACGGCCTTTCCAGGCCGTCGCGAGCATTTACGCAGCTTTCGACGGCCTAGAAAGGCCGTCCTACAAACAAGCCGTCACGCTATGGGTTACCATCGGGTGGCACGAGCGCGCTCGTGAATTCATGGGCGAGCGTGCCCATGCCACTTTCGAATACCCCGTCTCGCAATCCATTAAAGCAACGAGCCGTATTGCTCTGGGTGTGCCACCCCGGGAATGGTGCCGCCGTCCCGCTTAACGGCAAATCGAAGTTTGGCGGATGAGGATCTCGGATTGGCTCGTTGCTCTTGCATGGATGGGCGAATGATCTCCTCGGAAATTTTCGCGTACATGCCGTTGATCAGTCCTTGTTTGAACGCATGCTTCACTCGTCGATCCTCACCCGAGTGGAACGTCATGATAGCAACTCGACCGCCAGGCACCAAACATTCTGGGATCTGCTTGAGCAGCGCATCCAAGACCGAGAACTCATCGTTCACTTCAATCCTCAACGCTTGAAAAACGCGGCGCACCGTGTCGCTGGATTCGTCTTTATCGTATTGGCGTTGCGACGTCACCGACGACCGAATCACTTCAGCCAACTTGAACGTGGAATCGATGGGCAAGCGCGCGTGAGCATCGAGAATGGCTTTCGCAATACGCATCGCCTTCGGTTCATCCGAATTGATCTCAAGCAATAGGGCCAACGATTCTGTTTCCAAAGCTGTTAGCAACTTGGATGCAGATCGGCCTCGCAACGGATTCATCCTCATATCCAAAGGACCATCCGTCTTAAAGGAAAAGCCTCGCGATGGATCATCGATTTGCATGGAGGAGAGGCCTAAGTCAGCCAGAATGATTTGCACACCCTCGGGTGCCTCCATGGCAAGGATTTGGCTGAGGCTAGCGAAGTTCGTGCGATGCACAGCGATCGAATCGTCCGGATAGCCTAGGGAACGCAATCGTGCCTCGGTCTTTGGCAGTTCGATTGGATCGGCATCCAAGCCGACGAGATGGCCATGGGGCTGGATAGCAGACAACAGCGACGTAGCATGTCCGCCATAACCCAGCGTGCAATCGACAGCGAAATCGCCCGGCTTTGGATCGAGCACTTCGAGGATCTCTCGGACCATGATGGGGCGATGTGAACCGGCGGGTGTCCTGCCACCTGCCAGTACTTTGGCGATGTCCAAGGGGTACTTTTCAGGCTGCTGTTCTTTGTATTTTTGTTCGAATCCACGAGGGTTCTTGCCTCGATATCGCTCGCGACGCGGTGGCTTTTCTGGATCAGGTTCCGTCATAGCGCGACTTGGCTCAAACGAACCGCAGGAGTTTTCAACATGTGATTAGCATACTCTCGATTGCGTTTTTCTGCTCAATCATGAACTTGCGTTTCGGCGATTAATTGTGAATGCGACTGGAATGACGTAGAATCGGGTTGGTTGGTTTATCCTCCCCGCAAAGAATCCCTTTCGCAGAAAACTCCTTTCTGCCTCGAAAGCATCCACCTATGCAACGTTTGAGATTCGCTTTCCTAGCCACCTTTTTATTGGCGAGCGTAAACGCCCGAGCAGATGGCCCCACCGATAATCAAATCGCATCCGTGCGACCCGTGCCACCTCCAGGCGTGATGATTACCTCCGACGAACGAAGCAAGCTAGAGACCGATCTCAAATCGCTCAACGAAGCAATCGCTAAGCTTCGAAACAACAAATCGCCACAGATCCAAAAGTACTTGCCTGACGTGGAAGTCTTCGCGCGTGCTGTCGATCTAGCATTAAAAGAGGACGGATTCTTCGAAGCAAAAGATGCGAGCCGCGCCGTCGATGTTTTGAGCGAGGGATCACGTCGGGCCAAAGCCCTGGAAAAAGCCCAGGAAAAAGCACATTTGCCGGTCTATTGGCTCATGCAATCAGGTCCTGTCGTTCGCGGCTACCGTTCAAAACTGGACGGGACTGTTCAGCCTTATGGCGTCGTTTGGGACGGGCCAGTCATTAGCCCCGGAGAGCATCGCGCAGACATTTGGTGCCGCGGTCGAAGCGAAAAGGGGCTCGAACTGCAATTCATTGCAACTCGTATGACGAGCTCGGATCCCCTTCCAGCCAAAAATACGATCATGATTCATCCCTTCGGTCGCTATTGCAACGCCAACAAACTAGCTGGCGAAGTCGACACGCTCGAGGTCCTCGAACACGCACTGCAAGACTACCCGATCGATCCCGAACGAGTCGCCATTCGCGGTTTCTCGATGGGTGGAGCTGCTGCTTGGCATCTGGCTGTCCACTATCCAGACAAATGGTTCGCGGCTAATCCAGGAGCTGGCTTCTCGGAGACGCCACAATTTCTTAAGGTGTTTCAATCAGAAGATCTCAAGCCGACTTGGTATGAGCAAAAGCTTTGGCAAATGTACGACTGCCCAACATGGGCTCGCAATCTCAGAGTGTTGCCAACCATCGCGTACAGCGGCGAGATCGACAAACAAAAGCAAGCAGCCGATGTGATGGCGGAGGCGTGTTGGAATTTGCCGGAGGGTGAACGCTTTGAGCTGACGCACATCATTGCCCCAAGGACAGCCCACAAAATCGACCCAACGGCCCGCATCGAGATTGAAAAACGATTGGCAACGCTCGATCGTATTCGAACAAATGACGCTCCAACCAAACTCTCGTTTACGACGACTACACTTAAATACAACCGATCGCATTGGATTACGGTCAATGCAATGGAAGAACATTGGAAACCAGCGATTGCAGTCGCGAGAAGTACACCCAACGCCATAGGCTCCATAGTGATCGCAGTCGAAAACATATCGGATGTGTCGATCGATTTCGCAGCCGATCAAATGCTAGAGATCAATCAGGTGGCGATCGTTCCCTACCAAGAACTCCTTTTGGCAAAAGGGAATATAAGGATGGAATGGTTGTCCTCTCCCGAAGTTTTTCGAGCATCGGCACCCCGGAAATCAGACCGCTCCTGGGGCGTCCGTCTGCGAAATACGGGTAACAAGTGGGAGCAAGTCTCACCCATCGAGCCCGCATCCACACAACTTGTCAAAAAGCACGGCCTTCAAGGCCCCATCGACGATGCCTTCATGGAGAGTTTTCTCTTCGTTAAGCCGTCCAAAGCTGGGCGTCATCCGGAAGTGGACAAGTGGGTTGAATCGGAATTCCAACACGCGGTGCGAGAATGGCATCGACAAATGCGAGGCGACGTGCGAATTAAATCCTCCGAGGATCTCAAACCGGAAGATATCGAAAACAACAATCTGATCCTTTGGGGCGATGCGCAAAGCAATCCAACGCTTGCAAAAATTGCGGACAAACTGCCAATCCAATGGGGCGGAGAGCAGATCGTCATTGGCGATCGCAAGTACGCTTCCGAAACACACTCACCCGTTTTGATATACCCAAATCCGCTCAATCCCGAACGGTATATTGTTCTCAACAGTGGCTTTACGTATCGTGAATACGACTACCTCAACAATGCACGCCAGGTTCCAAAGCTTCCCGATTGGGCTGTGGTGGATATTACAACTCCCCCTGATTCTCGTTGGCCCGGCAAAATTGCGGACGCGGACTTCTTCGGTGAGAAGTGGGAGTTAAAGCCTGCCAGAACGATCAAGTAATCGACTAATTGGAATGGCAGGCAGAGCCTGCGATTCAGTGGGTTCCAAGGCAGAGCCTTGGAACCAGTCGCTGAGTACGACATCGAAAAACAAAAATTACAAAACACTGCGATATGTCTCAATCGTCAATCAAACCCGTTGAGCCCATTGCAGAGTACCCTGTTCCTTGGGCGCATGTCTTACCGAGTCTGTTGGGGCATATTTCTTTCCGGGTTGAACACTCCTCCAACCGGATCCCTCCTCGATCATGGCTTGCCGTTGTCTCCTCGCACAATTCCCAGTTTGGGTTCACAAGTTCTGTTTGGCAATTGTCGTTGCAGTCGGCATTGCACCTAGCTCAACAGCAGGGTTGGGGAATCCTATGTGCAACGAATACGCCGTACTCCGAGTCAATCCTTCACGCTTGCCGCCGGATGCATGTGCCATGGCTCGAAATCGAAATCGACGATCATGCTGGCCGAACGAAAATCAACCACGGACCCACAGAAAACCTCAACCAATCTTGCTTTCAAGGCAGGATCGTTTTGGGTAGGGATCCGCAGGACGCGAGCCCAATTCCGCTGCAGGACCGAGCGGCCGTATTTCTGTCGGACCATCTGTTCGCGTTGAACGTGCGAGAGGGAGGTAAGATCGCGCAGCTCATCGAGACGCGGTTAGAAAAGGGTGAGTTCAAGGACGCGTCAACGTATGTTTCCTTAAGCTCGGTGAAGCCAAGAACATCGACAGCCAGTTGTCCCGACTGGCTGCAGCGCGGAGCGATTGGCTGGATTGCGATTGACCGAGCGGATGACCATCCGCATACGGAGGCAGCCGTTCAGTCGACTTGGCAGCCCATCCTGCCTTTGCGAAGTTTGATTGGTTCGAATCGCAAGTTCCTGATCCATTGCACACGCGCCAGACGTGGCCCTTGGCCAGATCAATCTCTCGATCAATTTCATGACGAGTTGCTGCATTCCCCTTGGTTGCAATATCCTGAAGTTATCACATCGCTAAAGCGTATCTTGTCGCAACAGCGACTTCTTGCGACTAGGAATTACCGTAGAGGAGATATCGAAACGGTTTGCTTCTCGGAAGTACCCATAGACCAATTGTTGGCGAGGCGGCGTTTTCAATCTCATTTGTCGAGATGGGATTGGGAGCCTTATGGCATCATGATCGATCAGGAGTGGTTGATGGAGTTTGGAGTCAAGCAGGTAAGTTATGTCGATCGAGAGCAAGCGAAAAAGATGAGCGACGGAGAGTTGACTTATAGCCAAATCGTTTCGAATCGAACTAACTCGCAAGACTGGACCGCAGAAAAAGAATGGCGTCTGGCAGGGGACCTAAGACTCACCCATGTCCCTTTCTCGAAAGCTTTTGTCTTTGTGCCAAGCATGGCAGAAGCGGTTGCGATTCAGCATTTATCGCGCTGGCCGATCGCGGTATGCGATCATTCTCACACGTTTTCGTCGCTATCTTAGCTCTCGTTACCAAGCTCTGCTTGGTAACGACATTTTGGAAGCTCTGCTTCCCGTCCCACGTAGGGTTTTCGGGTGCCGATGATCGGAACCATCACACTCCGCGTAATTTCTAGAACGACTCGCTCTCGAGGGCCTGGGTTAACGGGTCGAGTTTATTTGCGCTCGGAATGACTTGGGTCACGCTCACTTTGCCTCGCTTCAGCTCTTCGATTTGGGCCGCCATGCGTTGGATCAAGGAAGCGATTTCGTTCCCTGCGCTTTCTCCCAAATGGACGGTTAACGCTTTGCGAGCGCTATAGGACAAACTTAAGTCGTCTTTTTTCATGACAATGATCCTTGGTCTATTCTACTGTAACGCTCTTGGCTAAATTTCGCGGCTTATCCACATTGCAACCGCGTAAGACCGCAATATGATAAGCTAAAAGTTGGAGTGGAATCGACGCCACAATAGGTTGCAGAAAATCCTCGACGTACGGGATTTCAATAAAGTCATCGACAAGACCAGCTAACTTGTCATCGATTTGGTCGACGATTGCAATGACCGGGCCTCGGCGTGCCTTGACCTCTTGGAGATTGCTCATGACTTTGTCGTAAACGTGTGATCGAGACAGGATGAAGACCGACGGGGTATGTTCGTCGACCAAGGCGATTGGTCCGTGCTTCATTTCAGCAGAAGGATAGCCTTCGGCATGGATATAGCTGATTTCCTTTAGCTTCAACGCACCTTCAAGTGCTGTCGGGAAGTTGTAATGACGACCGAGATAAAGAAAATTGGTCGCGTCCTTGTATTTTTCTGCGATGGAACGGACTGCGGCATCGCAACCGAGTGCATGTTCGACGACGGTGGGCAGATTTTCAAGTTGATCAATGATATGAAGGCCAGCTTCAAAGCTCAGGTGCCGCAGGCGGCCAAAGTACAATCCCAGCATCGTCAAAACGCACAGTTGCGATGTGAAGGCTTTTGTCGACGCGACCCCGACTTCAGGGCCTGCGTGCAAGTAGATTCCACCATCTGCTTCCTGTGCAATACTGCTCCCAACGACGTTGCAAACGGCGAGTGTATGGTGTCCTTTTCGCTTCATCTCGCGAAGGGCCGCTAATGTATCTGCCGTTTCCCCGCTTTGAGTTATTCCGAAGATTAACGTGTCATGCTCAACGGGTGGATTGCGGTATCGCAACTCGCTTGCGTATTCGACTTCGACCGGCATACGAGCGAACTCCTCAATCAAGTACTCACCCACCAAGGACGAGTGCCACGAGGTTCCGCAAGCGGTCAAAATGAGGCGATTCACGCCCCTCAGTTGTGCGGGAGTCAGGTTCAAGCCACCGAACTTAGCTGTCGCGTTCTCGCGATCCAGTCGACCTCGCATGGCATTGCGAAGTGAAGTTGGTTGCTCGTGAATCTCCTTGAGCATGTAGTGTGCATAACCTTCGCGTGAGACCTCTTCGCCGCGATCTTCTAACATGCGAACGTCCGGTCGTATTCGGCCTTGATCGCGATGCGTGACTTGGATTGCATCCTTTGTTACGACGGCGATTTGATGGTCGGCAAGATAGATGATGCGTTCTGTATGTCCGACGAGTGGTGAAGTGTCGCTTGCTACGAATTGTTCGCCACGTCCGACACCAAGCACCAGCGGGCTACCGAAACGTGCTGCCACAAGCAGGTCGGGCCGGTCGCGAAACATCACCACGAGCCCGTAAGTGCCTCGCAACAATGGCAGTGCCGCTCGAACGGCTTCCACAAAGACCGCATTCGGTCCTCCAGTCCCCAAATTCGACTGTTCATCCCTGCTGGCGGGCGAATCGAGAAGCACTTTCAGGTTGTCGGCAACCAGATGGGCAATAACTTCTGTATCGGTTGCCGACTGAAAGATGTATCCCTTTTCAATGAGAGCCTGTTTGAGCACTTGATAGTTTTCGATAACGCCGTTGTGAACGACAGCAACCAAACCGCGACCTCCTAAATGAGGGTGTGCATTCTCGGTTGTGGCAGGACCATGCGTTGCCCATCGGGTATGACCAATTCCCGTAAAGCCATTCATTGGATTTTTGGCAATTTGGTCTTCCAAGTTATCGACATGACCGACAGATCGATTTAGTTGAAATGCGCTGCCTGATGTTCCCAACGTTGCAATTCCTGCGCTGTCGTAACCTCGGTATTCAAGCCGCCGAAGTCCCGCTACAAGAAAGGGCGTCGCTTCTTTTTTACCAACATAGCCTACAATTCCGCACATTTCATTGCCCTGTTCGTTGCCCTGATAAGGACGTTCAAACTCTAGATGGATTGAAAAAGTGTACGCCATAAATTAATTCGCTGGCGGACCTGAATGCATGCTGCGCATTCTATACCATTGCCACATCCTATTCAGTCCATTTTATCGTTAAGATTGTTAAGAAACGTGGACCGCGTTACCAACAATGCCTCAGTGGTTCAAAAATGGTTGTCGTGGTGGCTGAACGTTAGAAACACGCCCAAGAATTTCGCGAAGCAATCGTTGCTCAAGATCCGCATCATTTTCCTGGCGAATCCATCCTAGCGTAATCGGTTGACCAGCTAAGTTGGCACCGGTTCTGACAATGGTACCATCATGGCGTGCGATCGCGGACCCTTCCGAGGAGAATTGGGAACGATCTACGTCCTCCAACTCTTTAATGACCTCGATGCCAACGCTGAATCCTTCGTTCGTTGGAATCACTCGTATATTGGCGGTGCGTCTCATCGTTTGCAATGTGCTTTGCCATCGTTGGTAGCCTTCCACTGCGTCTTTTCGCCACGGTTCTAAGTAAGTGGCTCCTATCTGAGGAAACGTCTCCAGCCGACCTTCGTACCATTGTGCGTTGTCGCGAGTAGGACGCTGTTCGCTTTTGATCTGGAAGTAATCTTCCACGGTGTCAACGATTTGATTCCATAGAAACTCGGAATCTTGCGTGTTGACGTTGATCGGGTTTGCTAAATTTGTCTTTCGTCCTAGCTCTATCGATGGAATAGACAACGTCGTCGCTGGCACTTGGCCCAATTGACTACAGCCAGCGAACAAAAACAAGACAACGGCCCAAGCCAAGCGAACACGTATCCATGAACTCTTGCAATAGAGCCAGCGGGCCAAAAATAAACGAACGAAAAAAGTGAGCATCGCTTGAAGCTACGACGCCGGTTTGGGTTGCTCGATATCCCGCAGAGAACGCCCTAATCGCTTCCGACCCGTGGAGCTGGGCAATTTGCGAGGACTGGCTTCCTCCATGCGAACGTTGGAAGCTGAAACACTCTGCTTCGCAAACGACATCAAGGCTGGATTCAGCTCGCGAGGATCGTCGGGTGAACCAATGGTGTCAATCGCATCGCTGACCCCAAGAAGTACCGACTGCTTGACCCCGTCGCGAATCCAACCAAATAGACCCAATCCGTTGCTCATGACTATGGACTCCTATGACTTTGCTACCATTCTTCGATACCTCTGGGAAGAATAGCGATCGGCGAGCCAAGAAACCATATCAAAAATCGCAGAACTACGAGTGTCCAAGCGTCAGTCTATCGTCTGAATGGTGATGCCCATCACGACTGGGGCTGTGATGTCATCCCCCTTGATCAGCTCGATCTTGGCTAGCGAATCGCGAGTCTCGGGCCGAACTGCCAAATATCGGATCTGGCGGCCACCCAAGTCGAACGCGAACTCGCTCTTGGGAACATCCACTCGCCGAATGTAATCTGCGAAATGTTGGCCATTGATCATTTTATGATCTTCGGTTTTCCCATTCGCATAATGCAAGCGAACGATCATGGATAATGTTCCTTCCTTGGATGCGGGGAACGACCAGCCGCCAACGCCACTCAACAAATGGATGGCAACCGCCGAAGTTTGGCAGGTCAGCTCAACTTGTTTTGGCATCTTCGGTGCGAAATTCCCCTGCGAACCGTATAGCATGATTGCATTCGCAACTCGGTCGCCCTGCGGATCCACCAACACAAACGGAACATCCTTGAATACCTTGGGAGACCAGTCGGAAAAGGTTAACCTTTCCGCTCGATTGTTCTCTTCCCAAAACATACCTTTGGTGGTTATCGAAGTCGCGACACTATCGATGGGTAACGGGACATACTTACCCTTGCTCGTAAGAAACTCCAAAAGATCGGTCATTTCTGCACGACTCATTTGTCCTTCGAAGCCCTCTGGCATGAGCGACTTCTTCGACGCGATCAATTCTTCTATATCCTCTCGCAAAACAACTTCTTTCTTACCTTGCGAATTGACGATCTCGATCGAAGTCTTGCTCTCGCTGGCTAACATACCTGTCAACACGAGGTTGTCCGTAGTGCGAATGCTATACGTACGGAAATTGGCTTCGACGCTGCGACTTGGGTCAAGGATATTCATAAGTAGTTCGGCTTTTGGATGAACTGCCATACCTGTCAGATTCGGGCCGATGTTGATTCCTAGGCTGCCATGAATATGACAAGCTGCACAGTGCTTTTGATACATGGCCTTCCCGCTCGCAACGTCGCCCGATTCGCGAGTGACGTCGAGCCAAGCGTCAAGGACCTTCTGTCGATCGCTGTTAGGAACACCTCCGCTCGATTTCATGATCGCAAGGGCTCGATTGCGAACCGATTCCTCCGGGTGTTCGCGAAGGGCTTGCTTTTGGTCCAATTGCAGATCGCTCAGTGTGAGCTTTCCAGCTTCGATCGAATCCAATAGTTCGAGCGTGGATTGAGGTCGACTCATGAGCAACCGAATCGCGCTCTTTCGGAATTCGGGAGTCAAGTTGCGGCTGCGTTCCAAAAGCAACTCTCCTAAACCCTTGAGCCGTGAACTTGTTAACGACTGCAGCATGCCAGCCGAGAACTCAGGGGAGGATTGGGCCGAAATCTGCGCGAGTACCGCAGTTGCGATTTCGCGATTTTCCGGCTGAAGCACAACCGATTGCTTTGCCGCGGCAATACGGCTCGATTCGTCCTTGGATGCGTCGGCAAACACCTTGCTTAGTTCGCTTTGGATTTTGGCGATGCCGGGACCAAGATCTTTGATGCCGACGGTCGTGGCAAGTTGCAAAACCTGACTCTTGACTTCAATCGGAAGCTCGTTCTTGAGCCATGCGTTGATGAATCGGTCTTGGCCGGCTTTGGCGATGTTCAGCTCGTAGTCTTTTGGCCAACCTGCGACCAAACCATTGATCAATGTGGTTCCAACCGCCGGATTGTTTGGGGCAACGAGGATTTGCTCAAAGCCGCTTGCATCCAGTTTGGACCGGGCCGCATGCTGAGCAACAATGCCAATATGCTTGAGCACGTCCGCGGATGGATTCCAATCCTTCTGAGATAGCACCAATGGTAACACCTCGCGTGCGTGACCAGCCGAAGCACTTGTCCACGCGTCCAAGAGCCATCGATCGGTCGAGACCTCTTTGCCCGTCGTTACTTGCGTTAACTGATCAGGTCTAGATAGCGCGATTCCGAGATCGTTCGTGTATGCTGGGATGTCGGCAATCTTGAGCAACGCGGCCAATCGTACTTGGAGGTCAGAATCGTTCAGGTTTCCTGCGGCAAGCATGGCATTGAGAGTTTGTTCGTTATTTGCTGCGACAATGATCGCATTGCGACGAACTGCAGGACTCTTGTGTTGGAAGGCCGACAGCACCGAGCTATCCGGCTTGGCTTGTTGAGGAACGGCGTTAAAGGAAACGGACTTGGTTTGCTTAACAGCGTTGAGAACCCACATCGCATGAATGGCACCTACATTGAGCCCATTGCTATCGACGCTCGAATCCTCCAGCAATGCCAGGAGCGAGTTGATGGTTGTTGGCGTTAGCACTTGCCTTTCGATCAAAAGACGCTGAGCCGTTTTGCGCCACAGCATGGTTGGGTGTTTGAGCGCGGCTACGAGAGCGGCTTCGTCGTTGGGATCGAGTCCGTTGAGGATCGACTTGTCGGCCGCTTCTTGAGCCTTTGCGTCTAAACCTTCGTTACCGTTGTAGACAACGCGATAGATACGTCCATATTTTTTGTCCCGCAATTCGTTTTCGTATGCGTTTCCCTTGCCTGTTTGGAATCCTTGCGGCGTAGGGTTATGCTGAATGATGAAGTTGTACCAATCGATTACCCAAACGTTTCCATCCGGTCCCACCTCGGCCATAGTCGGGGCCGCCCACTCATCATCGCTTGCAACAAGATTGAATGGGTTGGCACTTTCGTAGCCAGCTCCAACGCGATCGAGGACAAAGGTTCCGACCAAGTGCCCAGTTGGCTCGCATACAAAGGCAACTCGATTCCACCAACTCTTGGGATACTTGCGAGCAGTATAAAGAGCATGGCCTGCACCAGCGGTGTAACCGCCGTGCCAGTCAACTTGGCGAACATTTGGCGTGGCAGCCTTGAACATGTAGGTGTTTGCGATGGGCTTTAAGACGTCTGGAGACCAACCGTTCACGCTTTCGTAGTAGCGATTGGGGATCGGCATGAATCCACTGGGATTTCCGTTGGCGGTCGAACCAAAGATGAGCCCTTCTTCGCTGATTCCAAGCCCCCACGTGTTGTTGTTGGTGGAACGCATGAACTCCAGCTTACTAACGCGAATGGAGTGGCTGTCGAAATCGTCCGTCCGTTTGTCCATCGCTCTGCCATCTTTCAGCGCGAAAACTGGCGCTGTCTCACTGGACGAGCCTGGTTCCACCGCAAATCTCCAGAAGCCTTGTCGGAATCGCTGTTGACGTTCCCCGTTGATGACAGGCGTCGAATCGTTGTAACCTTGCATGGCCCAAATCCAGTTATCGAGCCCGTACTGAAAATTGCTCACGCCGCCATGCGTATCGGTTATCCCCCAACCGGTGATGAGTTCCTGACGCATATCCGCCACATCGTCGCCATTGGTGTCTTTAAGGTATACCGTGGTTGGGCCGTCTTGAATGATGGCTCCACCGCGATAACAAACGATCGCCGAAGGAATGCTCATGTGCGTTGCAAAAACAGTGAACTTGTCAGCTACGCCATCGTGATCGGTATCTTCGCATATTCGAATACGGTCGCGGCCTTTGCCCGGTGGTTGCAACTCGTTCGGGTAATCGATTGTTTCACAAAGCCACAATCGACCTCGATGATCCCAATTCATGGCCAGCGGTTTGCCCGCTAGGCCCGCATAGGATTCGCCTTTAGTATCGATTTCCGATGCCCAAATCTTCATCTCAAACTGCTTGGGTGTGACGTAGTGTTTGACGGAATCTTGCGGCGAAACGGGATCTTGCATCCGCGTGATCGGTTTACCCTGCCCACCCCGACCGGGCATATAATTCGGAATCTTTTCGCCGACTTCCGTGTACGTAAACTTGGGAAGATCTCCAGAGATCGAAGTCGTCTCTGGAACCGGGACTCGACTACTATCCGAAAAGGCCGCAACGTCCTGGAGCGATTTACCGGCAGCCCACTTGACACCACGTTCCAATAGATTGATAAAACCAGGTTGCTGCCAAGTATCGAGATTGTGTCCCCATGCTGTGTAAAAGACTCTCCCTTTTTCGTGCGTCCGAATCCAAGTCCAAGGTTCTGCAGTCGTACCGGCAGCTAGTTTTCCTTGGCGACGTTCCTCTAAAACGATCCTGTCGATTGGATTGTGTTTGTGATGAATATAGGTTTCATCCCAGCTTTCGAACCCGCCGAAGCCTTTCATGATTTCATGGTTTGGTGCGACGATTTGAGTTGCAAATCGTTCGCCACCATGTTCCTTGAACTGCCCGCCGACAAGCTCGACATAGGCATCCGAATTGCGAAAGCAGAACGTTGCGCAATGCAACGGAACCAGACCTCGGCCACCCGCGACGTAGCTGAGCATGGCTTCTTCCTGGCCCTTGCTGATGGTATCGATGTTGGCATAGATCAGCAGTGCATCGAATTGCTTAAGTCGCTCGCTGTTGAGAGTGCCGTCCAAGTCATCGCTGTATTCAATGTCGATACCGACGGCTGCGAGCGGTTTTTGGATGGCTCGATAGAGCGAGGCCGGTTGATGATGCCCTTTGTCTCCGAGCATGATGACCTTGGTTCGATCCGCCGACAGCCCGATTTTTGGGCAAACCAAAGAAGTCAATGACAAAACAAACAAGAACGGAATCGTAGAGAGAAGTTTTCTTGGTGAACGCATGTTTTTGTGAGTTCGATTGAGATGGTGAGGAATGTTGCAGAGCAGCGGGCAAATTGCCTGCTTTCGACTGGAAGTTGGATAGGTTGCCAGCGCTGCCAGCCTGTTAAGCTGAAAAAGACAGGCTATTAAGCTGAAAAAGACAGGCTGTTGAGCTGAAAAAGACAGGCTAATGCGTCGTTGCAGTTCCCGGCGGCCAAAACCTAAACTCCAACGCTGCTCCCCAAGGCTCATCCAAGGTTTAACCCGCCGTTACGTAGCTTACTTTAACCTAGATCTACTGTTGCTGGGAGTGTGTTAGCGCCGCAACTACGGTAAAATATTGATCGCCTTGGATTTGATTGGTTGGATTCCTCGCGACTAATTATTAAACTGACTAAAAAAACATGAACATCGAATTCGATCCGAGCTCACCGAAAACCGAACTTCGTCGCCAATTCTTGAAGTCGTTGACCGCAGCCAGTGCAGCCGCGATGGCTGTCCGAGAGCCTCGATTATTGTTGGGAGCGGATCGCGAGCCGATCGATCATCCGCGACCAACAGCCGACGCCTGTATCTTGCTTTGGATGGGTGGGGGAATGGCCGCACCGGATACGTTCGATCCGAAACGGTACGTGCCATTCGAGGTCGGAGTGCCAGTAAAAGATGTCGAAAGTACATTTCCCCAAATCGACACTGTCGTCGACAACATCAAGATCACGCAAGGGCTTGAAAATATCGCTCAAGTGATGGATCGCGGGACGTTGATCCGATCCCACGTCTTGCCAGACTTGGGCAGCATTTTGCATTCAAGACACCAGTATCATTGGCATACAGGCTACGTGCCGCCGCAAACCGTCGCATGTCCACACATTGGAGCTTGGATGGCGCGTGTCCTGGGACCTCGTAATCCGGTCATCCCACCATTCATCACGATTGGGCAACGGCTAGAGGGAGTTGGCGAATCGGAAGAGCTCAAGGCCTTTACGACCGCTGGGTTTTTCGGAAGCGAGTTCGGACCGATGGTGCTGCCCTATCCAGAAGTAGCCGCTCAGTCGGTTCGCCCACCCAAGGGTATGGAACCGGGGAGGTTTGACAATCGATACAAGCTCTACCAACGCCTCATTGACCAGAACCCTCACCGAGAGCTCATGAGTGACTATCAGCAACAATCGATGCTGAGGTCGATGGACAACGCCTACCGATTGCTTAGTTCCAAAGATCGGGCGGCGTTCGATATCTCGCTTGAACCCAAGGATAGTTATGCCAAATACAACACCAGCCAGTTCGGCCAAGGCTGTTTGTTAGCCAGACGTCTCGTTGAGGCTGGAGCTAGATTCGTAGAAGTGACCACGGAGTACGTTCCGTTTCTCAATTGGGACACTCACGCCAACGGCCACGAAACGTTGGTACGGTTGAAGAAAGACATCGACCAACCGATAACGCAATTGATTCGAGACTTGGAAGAACGAGGCTTGCTCGACAGAACATTGATCGTGCTCGCCAGTGAATTCAGCCGGGACATGATCATGGAGGGCAAGCCGGGTTCGACTGCGAACGACCAGACTACGTTCCCTGTCGATAAGTTGCAAGAGATGAAGCACTACGGTCAGCATCGACATTTCACCGGCGGCTCCTGTGTGCTGATGTTCGGTGGTGGCATCCAGCGCGGGTTGCTCTACGGAGCTTCTGCTAACGAGCGTCCGTTTGTCGCAATTGAAAATCCGATTAGCGTCATGGATCTACACGCCACAGTGCTGTCGGCGATGGGAATCAGCCCCAAGACAGCGTTCGACAT
>CAMBSL010000014.1 GCA_945870455.1 Pirellula staleyi DSM 6068
TACGCCAGTTTGGCGATTGTCGGCGACAAAATGTACACTTTGGGCGATGGAGCATCGACTCAAAAAGATGCAGACGAATACTTGACCTGCTTTGACCGAACCACAGGCAAACAACTTTGGGCCACAAAGACGGGCACTCCCTGGACGAACGGTCAACCGGACTGGCAGAGTTCTCGCAGCACGCCAACGGTGGATGACGGTCGAGTTTATGTCGTAACACCCGACGGTTTACTTGTTTGCTGTCAAGCAACGGATGGAAAAGAAATTTGGAAGAAGCACCTCAAGAAGGACCTCAGTGGGAAAAACGCGGATAGCTGGGGATACAGTGAATCGGTATTGATCGATGGAAACAAAGTCATCTGCACTCCAGGTGGGGCGAGCGCGACAGTCGTCGCGTTGGACAAGAAAACCGGAGAAACGCTTTGGACCTGCAAGAACCCTGACGACCGCGGTGCGGGGCACTCGTCGGTTGGTATCTCCAAGGTTGGCAATATGAAAGTCTATGTTCAGTCGACCGGCAGCGGCCTGATGGGATTCTCTGAGACTGGAAGCTTGCTTTGGACTTATCCCATCGACAAGACCACCTCCGTCATTCCTACACCAATCATTCGCGATGATTTGATTTTCTATTCGGTAGGTTACAAACGCGGTGCTGCGTTAGTCAAACAAATTCCTTCCTCCAACGGCAGTGTAACCATTAAAGAAGTCTATGGTTTAATTACCAAGCTGGCTAACAAACATGGTGGCGTGGTCTTGGTCGGAGACCATGTGTATGGCGATTCGGACGATGCGGGGCGTCCCTACTGCGCTGATCTAATGACTGGCGAAGTTCGATGGGCCAGCAAGGGCTCCGGTTCGGGCTCAGCCGTGGTGGTCGCAGGTGGTGATCGACTCTACATTCGTTACGCAAACGGCGTCATGGCGTTGGTTGAGGCAGATCCTAAGGAATACAAAGAAGTTGGCTCCTTTAAGATTCCAGAGAGCGGAAAACGTCCTAGTTGGTCGCACCCGGTCATTCTCGATGGCAAACTCTATCTCCGCGAGCAAGACAAAATCCTTTGCTATGACATCCGAGCCTCATAGGCAAGTTTGAGCGGCTGACAGGTAACAACTAGTTGAACGGTCTTGACGCGGACGGGAAGCGGAGCTTCCAGAGTGTGCGTTACCAAGCAGAGCTTGGTAACGAGAACATGAGTTGGGTAATGAGTGCGGGTCAGAGTTGGGTAACGAGCGCATCTAGAGCGAACTATCCGCACGTCTCCACTGTATGACGAGAAGGATTATCATGCGAAGAGTCTTGCAGATCATTGGGTTGTTGCTCACGCTAACGGTTGTGGAGGCTGTTGCGCAGCAACCTCTTTTCGCTGAAGAGCCGATCGAACTTGGTTCGCGTCGCGAGTTGTTTGTCGATCCATTCCTAATTGCACGCTTGGATAACGTTTCGCTCAAGCTTCATGAGCCCAAGCTTGCTCCACCCATGAGCGAGCCTGCCGATAATCTTGAGTACGGCACGGTTATCAAGGATGGCGACATTTATCGGCTTTATACACGCGAAGCCCGCGGTTCTAAGTTCGACGGCGATAAGTCGGAGGTGACTCGTTACTGCGAAAGCCGAGATGGCATCCATTGGACGAAGCCAACGCTTGGACTGGTTGAACTCGATGGGAGCAAAGACAACAATGTGATCCTTCACGAAGCTCCGTTCTGCCATAACTTTTCGCCTATGCTGGATGCGAGGCCCGGCGTTCCGGCGAGCGAGCGATTCAAGGCGTTGGCTGGCACAGTCAAGTCGATGCTCTATGCATTTGTTTCGGCGGACGGGATTCACTGGCGGAAACTCAGCGATAGACCTGTGATCCAATACACGAGTGAATATGCATTTGATTCACAGAACGTTTCCTTCTGGTCGGAAAGCGAGCAGTGCTATGTTTGTTATTTCCGGCATTTTCTCGACAAGAAACTTTGGTCGGTCTGTCGCACAACCTCGAACGATTTCATGACGTGGACCGAACCGACCCCGATGAAACCTAATTTCGAGGGAGAGCATATCTATACGACGTTGACTCATCCTTATTTTCGTGCACCACATATTTACATTGCAACTCCGACTCGATTTCATCCAGGGCGAGGTGAGAGCACGGACATTCTTTTTATGACGGCTCGCCAGAGTAGCCCATACGATCGAACATTCCGAGAGGCATTCATTCGGCCTGGGCTCGATCCGGAACGGTGGGGCAATCGATCGAACTATGCCGCCCTGAATGTAGTGCCAACGAGTCCAACGGAGATGTCGATTTACACAACTCCCTTTCGACGTTTTACCCTTAGAACGGATGGTTTTGCGTCGGTTCATGCGGGTGCCGATCCTGGTACGTTTGAAACCAAGTTGTTTCGTTTTGTGGGCGATGAACTGTCCATCAATTATGCGACCAGTGCAGCAGGAAGTCTTCGTATTGAAATCCAAGATGACCAAGGGAAACCGATTGATG
This sequence comes from Pirellula staleyi DSM 6068, assembly GCA_945870455.1. GTDB lineage: Bacteria > Planctomycetota > Planctomycetia > Pirellulales > Pirellulaceae > JBKCUI01. The sequence goes on from CAMBSL010000014.1 coordinate 2,490, forward strand.
GTTTTTCCGAGAAGGAATCGATTTACATCATTGGCGACGAAATCGACCGGGTTGTTCGCTGGAAAGCCGGCAGCAATGTTCGTGTCTTGGAAGGTCGCCCGATCAAATTGAGACTATCCATGATCGAATCCGATCTGTTTTCAATCTGTTTTCGAGGATCATTTCAAACGAAGGACTCTCCACCTTGACTATCCTTCTCCGTCATCTGCGTTATCGAATGATCACGACACTAACTTCAATGTTCATCACATTGATCTCCATTGCGATTTGCCGCTTGACCTCCGCAGAGGAAACCGAGGAGCCGAAACCAATCTATTCCGACGAATTGATCTTTCCGCTTCATCCGCAACACAATCATGCACCTGGGATAGCTGAACTTGCTAACGGCGATCTCCTCGTTTCTTGGTATCGAGGATCGGGTGAACGCTCGGCCGATGATGTTGCCGTTTGGGGTGCTCGACAAAAGGCGGGTAGCAAGACATGGAGCGAAGCATTCTTGATGGCGGATACGCCAGGCTTCCCCGACTGCAATACTTGCCTCATGACCGATGCCAAGGGGCGATTATGGTTGTTCTGGCCGGTCATCATCGCCAACTCGTGGGAGTCATGCATCACACGATTTCGCGTTTCCGAAAACCCTATTGGGATGGGTTGCCCAAAATGGAACCGCGATAGCATGATTCTTCTCAAGCCGGATAATTTCCAAGAGGAAGCACTGAAGCAACTTGAGGACCAAGTCAAGGGGCTCGGAGGTGAGCTAACCGAACGAAGAGCCAAGACCGTCGAGGCCGTAAAGGCGAGGTTGGGCGACAAGCTATTGCAGCGACTTGGATGGCAACCTCGCTGCAAACCGACGGTACTACCTAGTGGACGTATCTTGTTACCGCTTTATACCGATACTTATTCGCTTTCGATCATGGCGATCAGCGACGATGAAGGAGAAAATTGGGTTTCAAGTAAGCCGCTCTTTGGATTCGGTGCCATTCAACCCACCGTGCTTCGGCGCGACGATGGAACGCTGGTCGCATACATGCGTGAGAATGGTTACACAGGTTTTGTTAGGCAGTGCGAATCGAAGGACGAAGGCCTAACTTGGGGAACGGTTGGTGTTAGCAGCATCCCAAATCCCGGCTCTGGTTTGGATGGCGTTCGTTTGGCGAACGGGCATTGGATTCTCATCTGCAATGACACCAAGAACGGACGCAATCGCCTAACTTTGTTGCTTTCAGACGACCAGGGACTTTCCTGGAAAACGTCCCGCTCCATCGAAGATCATGCGGAAGGTTCATATCACTATCCAGCGATCATGCAAAGCGAAGATGGCATGATCCACGTCGTCTACAGCTATTTCGTCAAGGAAGGCAAGAGCATGAAGCACGCGAGCTTCAACGAAACTTGGATTGGCACTTCCCGCTAGTTCGACACAACGTAGCACAGGCTGCTAGCGCTGCTGGCCTGTGCTTTTTTAGACTGTTACAGGGTAGGATCGCTAGAAACGTATCCCACGAGTCTTATCGTTGGGACGCTCGCTTTATCGGTTCATCACGTTGGGCGTTCCGTTCGCCGTGTTCTGTATCGCAGGAGGTAGCCCCATGCCTGGGGACATCGTCGGTATAGAGCTAGCAACGGCTCCTCCCGGTCCCTGATTGGAAAAATCGTAACCTGTCGTTCTTGCAACACTGCCTGGTCGGTAAGGGACAGCACCGTTGTATTGCTGTGTAGCAACGGATGGCATGTTTGGCTGAAAGCCATTTGGCAAGGCGTTTGGCATGCTCGATTGGCTAGGAACAGGCAGCGGTTGTGGCATTTGGTTCACTGCTCCAGCATTATACGCGGCTGGCATGGTTTGAAGCGGGTTGTTCGCGAAGGCAGGTGCACCCATTCCAGCTTGCGGTGAACCTGCGCCAGGCGGAAGTCCGCCGCCGTACGCTAGCGGAAGCGATGGGGGGTTTGCGGCAACAACATTGGTTGGCGGTGCATAACCGGTTGGTCCGGAGGGCTTAAATCCGGCAGGAGCGTTGGGAGCATAGCCATTCGCCGGAGCGCCGTATCCGCTGTTTGCCACGTTGCTGTTTGGAGTACCGTAGCCGCCTTGTGCTGGTGTGCCATTGGGTCGTGGCTGATTGCCCACCATACCGTATGGGCCGTTTGTGTAGCCGTTGGAGGAGGCGGCTGAACCTGCACCGCCCATGTTTGCGATCGGGTTGTTGGGTGGCATGTTGAATGTTGGGCCGGATGAGTTGGCAGCACCGTTGGGCGAACCGTACGGCGAACCGCTTCGACCCGCGTTGGCAGCGTTATTGGCCAGGGGCGACGGTGTGTTTCGTTGGGCCGGGCTGACAGGCCCAGTTGGACTTCCTGAAGGCATCGCCAGGCTTGGGCTGCTACCCGCAAGGGTGGCCTCACTTGGTTTCTTGGACCAAGAAAACATGTCAGAGCCTGGCATTTTCCACCCGCTCTTGCATCCAGTTTGTGTTCCGGCAACAACAACTACGACCACTGCGAGTCGTGTCCAGTTAGCGAGTCTTATTCGCATGGCTATCAATTCCCTTTGGTAGCTTGTAACACCTTTGCCAAATTGCAAGGATGCCATTGATTTGTTTTAGGTAGGTTCGCTGAAGGAGAACCGAGCTCTTGTCTAGGACGCCTCTGTATCTTATTTCGGCAAGGGGGCATCAATACAACAGGCATAATCGGAGAAATTCCCCTAATTTCAAAGGAAAATTCTTCGCGACCTGCCAAGTTGATCGCCACCCGCCCTGTTTTATTTAGCGGATGGGAGCAGTTGAAGTCAATGGAGCAAGAGCGGCAGCCTGTGCTACGTGGTAGTTTTTGGTCTGCCGATCGCCTAAAGCGAATCCGCGACATCAATTTCCACAGAATTTTTTGCCTCCTATCTTTTTGCCTCCCATCTTTTTGCAGCGAGCGGCAGGGACGGGCGGCAGGTTCCGTTACGCCAAGAAACCCATGTCCACCTACTTCGCAACTCTCGCGGCAGTTGAAATTCGAATCAGTAGAACACCCGCTCTCAAGATTCCTAACGCAGTCAGCATAACGACAGCAGATTCAACGATGCGTGGACTTTGTATATCGGAAATAAAGACAAGTCCGGTGCGAACAAGATAGAGTGCCACTAGGATCAGTCCCCAACCTGCCAATTCTCGCAACCAAAAAAACATCGTTACTCTCTTAAGAAATTTAGGGTCTAACTAGTGAATATGCAATTGCCGTAGCCTCGCAAGTCCATCGAGCAGTGATCGATGCTTTCCGCTTGGCGCGATCAAACCCGCATTTGGATAGGTGTGTTCGTCTCGATCCGAATATTGGTTCCAAATGATTCCATGTACATTGCTTTTGGCCAACAACATCTGCACTACTTCCAAACCATTGACCGGCATTCTATCGCGACGAACCTGCGAAAAGGCTTTCTCTTGCTCTGTGACGTTTGGACCGACAGTTATGGAATCGGACACTTCGATGGAGCCGCTGTCGGACATCTGCGACTGGTCCCAGTTGGCACAAACCGGATAAGCCCAATTGGATACGATGCCAGACTTTGCGATCGAGTTTGGATCGGCTTGCAGATTGCACGGTCCGGAGATCTGGGCGAGCAAAGGTAGCCCCAAGATATTCCAGTGGTCGATCAAATCGGATACGTCGACCAAATCGCGAGGCATCGAGCCACCAGGCCAATAATTCAAGTTCAGCTCTAGCCCCAATCCAGACAAACCAAGATCCGCTCGAATCAACGCATCTGCAAAATGCAGTGGGCTGATTCCATCTGCTTTTTGCCCCAAGTACTCCGCCCAAGGTGAATCAATGGTTAGGACAACCGGTGTTTTCGGATCGCAACGTCGCACGGCCTGAATCACGCCAACTGCCAAGTGCAAGACTTGTTCGTCGCTGATGCCAAGCGTGTTGGGTGCGTTTAGTCCAGCAGCCGCAGACCAAAGATGGACTTGTCCGCGATAGCGCTCAACCACTTGCACCGCATGCTTGCAGACTGCATCGTACAACGAATCAAAGTCATCAAACAAATAAAGCCATTTCGGAATTGCGTGAGCTTGTAGATTGACAAGCGGACCTGCAAAGATGCGCATTGAATTCTTGCGAGCCCAATCCAATTGTTTGTCGATAATAGCGAATGTTGCGCTTTTGGATTCGGATTCGATCTGCCCCAACTCCATCGAAATATGGATGGTGTTGATCGCTGGCACAATTGCTTCAATATCGTTTTGCCAATTTTTATTTGGTATGAGCTTAACACCTAGCAGCGTACTAAGTTGCTTTTCGGCCTGATGGCGAGCTTGCAACGACTGCGAAATGAAAGCTCTCGACAACGGTTTTGATGCACCGATTGCAAAATCGATCGACGACTGCGCGAATGCAACGCACCGCTCTGGTTCATCGGTGGTCAACACCGATTGGACGAACGCAGAAACGGCTCTATCCATCTGAGAAGTGTAAGCTTCCGGAAGTTTGAGGCCAAGTCGAAGCCAATCGACCCCTCGACCACGAATGCGGTGTATGGTTCCTCTCGCAAGCTCGACATGTAGCCAATACGGAGCGTTTTGGCAACGCAGCGAAGCCGTCGAAAGCATAATCGGTCCATACTCATCCGTTGGCCAAACGATCGAGAGCTTTCCTGATTCGTCCACACTGCGATCGATGACTAAACAATCGTTTTCGAACCAATTCCGGCTTGCCCACGGAATACCCTCAATCCCCGAAACGAAGGCTGTGCTCCAGATCTGAGAGTCGTAGCTTTGAGCATTTGGAACGCGGAATCGCAACTGACCCATGCATGTCTCGACAGGGATACGACTTATGGAACTGTTAAGTGAGCTTCTGAGAAGTTCGGCAGTGTAGTCGATCTACAGGAGATCAGCAATTTGCTAAAGTGGGTTTGCGGTTGTTTCTAACGATTTGGATTGTCTTGCGGCACTTTCAATGCCAAAAATACGCCCCTTGCGCACTTTCTGCACATCGCAGTCTGATCCACCCGTCACCCTTGACTGGGCAACTCAGTTACGATGAGTGAGTGGCGCTGCAACTGGCCAATTGCGCACTCCATCTAAGTTTCTTGCAACCATCCTAACGCGTTGCAATGCAGCTTTGAAGCGGTTTCAGGATATGGTCAACAATGTAGTTGTCCATCAGCTCTCGCAACATGCGTTCAAGCCGCATCAATTCGGTTTTGAAGTCCTCGTCTGGTCCAAGCGAATCGAATCGGCGAACAGTCACGTATACGCTCAGCAACTCATCGCCGAATTCTCCTGCTTTTGCTTGAAATACCGTGGTTCGCGTTTCGAAATTGATTCGTGCGTGCGTCCGAAAGGTATCGTCTAGGGACAACTGAATCACTGGCTCGTAGCTCATCAAATGCGAGCCCGGTCGATGCGACATTGCATCAAAACCGGTAGGCATCCCGAGCGCATCGGCCAAAATCTGATTGTGATTTCCGCGACACGAATAGTCGAATCCGTACATAAGTCCGATCGACTCGCAATCCAATTTGCTGATTGACATTGCGTACGGCACCACATCGAGTACTTCGCAATGCTGGTCCATCGCTTCTTCCAGCGAGTTGGGATTTACGATACCGCTACACATCCGCTTGGGTTCAGCCGCTACCCAGCGGTATGCTCCGCGTTCCTTGTCTTCTTCCAGTACGAATTCCCCTTTTTCACGTTGATAGAAGTGTCGAAGCTTGGGGAAGCGGCGTTGCATTTGTTCGAAAAAATGCAGAACGGTTTCGCGTTGGCTGGGCAGGTCCATCTCCGTGTGCAAATGCATGTTGATATAGAAATCGTCGCTCAGGGAACTGTATGGGTTCATCGTGCTGTGTTTCCTCGCAACTTGCTGATGTGATGGCCTCAAAAAAATACTTCCTGACGGCCACAAGTATAGAGCGATACGCCATCAATTCAAAGGCTTGACAAGTCAACGATCAGTGAATCGCTTGCAACCACAATCTGCTTGGGCCTAGCTGTCCATATTTCGTCATCGACTTTGGCCAATCCTAATGGGTCCGAATCCGTCGCCAAAGGGTTGATGTGAGTCAAAATCAAGCGTCGAATACCAGATGCTGCGGCACTTTCTAGAACCGCAGATGTCCAACTGTGCCCTGTTTTAATAGCTAATTCGATCGACTCGTCAGAAAAGTTGCATTCATGGATCAGCCAATCGACACCTTGGATCTCACGCCAGTACTCCGCTTGGGGGCTAGCGGTAGTATCGGTAACATAGGCAAGCGAGAGGTTCTCCCAATCCAGCCGATACCCCACGCTGCCGCCTGGATGCTCCAATGGAAACCAGCTACATTTCGCCATTCCAAGCTCAAAACGACGGCCCAAAGCTTCGATCGGATGCCACTCGATCGGGGGCAAAATGGGAAAAAGTAATTCGTCAAAAAGGTGCTTTCGCACTGCTTCTAGCTTTACGTGTTCACCATAAACGTGGATCTTGCGAAGCGGCGTCACGGAAACATAATCAAGCAAGAATGTCAGCCCGAAAACATGGTCCATATGCGAATGGCTCAAGAGAATGGAGATTTCCTCAACCTCCAACAACTTTTCAACCCGGAATAGTCCGCTTCCAGCGTCCAACATCAAGCTATGTTCGGGAATGAAGTAACAACTCGTATGACGCGTTGCACTTGGGTGATACCCTGCCGTTCCTAAGCAGTGCAGTTTCATGCGTGACAAGCTCCAGTTGTGCCCCTAGCGAGGCCGATCAAGTTTGAGATCGATAGTGATCCGAACATCATACCGCACAAATTCAAGTCGTGGGGCTATCGCAACACTCCACGCTCGCCACGATTTCAATTATCATTACTAACTGTCCTCTCTCCATTTGTCTTCTCTGGCCTGTCGACCATTTTCAATTATTCTTCACGCGGTCTGGATTGATACGTAGCCGGACTCGTGAGATTTCGGGGATATGCAATGCATTTTAGTCGTATTCATGTTAGGAATTTTTTATTCCATCTCTTAGCGGTGGCGATCGTATTCTCGTTTTGCATGGATACCCGTCTAGTTGCCGGATCCATGGGAGATTGGGAGTTCATGAAAGACATCCAGCCGCAAGGATACGTTTGCGGATTTTCAGCGATGCCGCTGGTGATCGACGGCAAACTTGACGATGCTTCGTGGCAGTCCGCGCCTTGGACCCAGGATTTCGTCGATATCGAAGCCGATCGCAAACCCAAGCCTCGCCAACGCACTCGAGCAAAAATGCTGTGGGACTCCCAGTACCTGTACATTGCAGCCGAGCTTTCCGAACAACACATCCAAGGGAGTATCGTCAAGCATGACGCGGTGATCTTCCAAGACAACGACTTCGAGGTTTTTATCGACCCAGACGGAGACAATCATGCCTACTACGAATTCGAAATGAATGCCCTCAATACCACATGGGACTTATTTCTCCCTCGCCCCTACAAAGATGCAGGCACCGCCGATAATAGCTGGGAGTTTGAGGGGCTCAAGTCCGCAGTCCATCTTCAAGGCACCCTCAACAATCCATCCGATATCGACACCGGATGGACTCTCGAAATCGCTATTCCATGGGCTTCATTCGGCAAACACGCGAACAAGGCATGTCCGCCGAACGACGGCGATCGGTGGCGCATCGATTTTTCACGCGTGGAATGGCAGTTCGATATCGTCGATGGCCAATACCGCAAGGTGCCCAACACCAAAGAAGACAATTGGGTCTGGTCGCCTCAAGGCATCATCGACATGCACCGACCCGAACGATGGGGCTTCGTTCAGTTTTCAAGTTCCCCCGCAGGCTCACAAACGTTTGCCCATGACGAAAGTTTGCCGATCCGCAATACCTTGATGGAGATCTACCATCGTCAACGCGCGTACCAAGCGAAAAATGGCAAGTGGGCAAGCAATCCGCAAGAGCTCGAACTGGGGCAAACTCAGTTGCCTCAGTCTGCCAAGTTGTCGATGCATCTTACAGACGCCGGATACCAAGCCACCATCGAAACATCTGCCGATGGCAAAGCACTCAAACGCTGGCACGTTCAGCAGGACTCGCGACTATGGGAAACTCCGAGTAACCCACGCGTGCATGCGGCGCTCGACCGAGCCGGATCAAACCGATCGCAATTGGAAAGAGCTCTTGAACAAGCAACGAGCGAGCACATCGAAGCCATCGAGTTCTTGATCGCCAATATGCCGGAGCGAGATCTTCAAAGCCTGTCCGCCGACTTTTTGCTCGAAAACACTCGGCTGGCATACGACGCATGGAACGCTTCCGCCTGGAAGGATAAAATCAGTCGGGAAATATTCTTGAACAATGTGTTGCCCTATGCCAACATCAACGAGAGTCGCGACGAATGGCGCAAGGACTTCCGACAACGGTTCCTGCCATTGATTGCCGGCGCCAAATCGCCCTCTCAAGCAGCGGCCATGCTCAACCAAAGACTGTTCCCTCTGGTCAACGTCCGCTACTCGACCAAGCGTGCCAAAGCAGACCAAAGCCCAGTGGAATCGATTAAGTCTGGGCTTGCATCCTGCACAGGTCTTTCGATCCTGCTGATCGATGCTTGTCGTGCCTGTGGAATTCCTGCGCGATTCGTGGGAACTCCGCTCTGGTCCGACAACAGCGGCAATCACTCATGGGTTGAAGTGTGGGATGATGGCTGGCATTTCACGGGCGCCGCAGAACCCAATGGAGATGAATTGGACAAAGCATGGTTCATTGGGCGAGCTTCGACGGCCGTTCGCGACAACGCCCTCAACGCTATCTACGCAGTGAGTTTTCAACAGACACCGCAAGCGTTTCCGTTGGTATGGGACCGTTCCATCGACTACATCCGAGCCGTCAACGTAACCGATCGATACACCAATCAAGGATTCAAACCGCCCGAAGGATCGACGCTCACTATGTTTCGCGTTGCTGATGAAGCGAGCCAGCAACGAATCGCTGCGGAGGTGAATGTGCTCGACGCAAATGGGTTGTCCGTCTTCAAAGGGACTTCGAAAGACGAGCGCTTTGATGCCAATGATCATTTGCTGACCTACTTGCCAAGCGGTCAAGAGTTTACGATCGAAATTCGTGATGGACAACGCGTTATCAACGAGAAATTCCGGAGCGAGCCCCGCGATAGACCAATCAACTTTACTTTGATTCTTCCTGCCCCAAAGGCCAATCAGCCCAAGCCGGCCCCAAGGGCCAATCAGCCCAATACAGTGTCGAACGACGTTTCTTCCTCGAATGCAATCGACGCGTTGACTATGCATCTCGCGATTGCGTGGGATCAACGTCTTGCAATGGGCGACCAAGCTTTTGCAAAAGTTCCGCTGACGAAACTCGAAGCTACCGAGGCCATGAAATTGTTATGGGCGGATCATGTTAAGCATATTCGAGACACACGCACGGCAGAGATGGAGGCTCGCGAAATCGTGATTGGCTCGCTTAAGATGCCATTCGCTTACCAAATATTTGGCGAAAAACCGGCCTCAGGCAGGAGCTTGGTTTTATCGATGCATGGCGGCGGCGGGGCTCCTCCAAAAGTGAATACGCAGCAATGGGAAAACCAAAAAAAGCTATATCAGTTGGAGGAAGGAGTCTACGTGGCTCCGCGGGCGCCAACCGACACATGGGATCTTTGGCATCAAGGGCACATCGGCGGTTTCTTTGACCGACTTATCGAGAACTTCATCGTATTCGAAGGGGTTGATCCGAACCGTGTGTACCTCATGGGATATTCGGCAGGCGGGGACGGCGTCTTTCAATTGGCTCCACGAATGGCCGATCGATTTGCGGCTGCTTCGATGATGGCGGGGCATCCCAACGAGACGTCCCCGCTTGGACTGCGCAATTTGCCTTTTACCATTCACATGGGGGAAAACGATGCAGCCTACAATCGCAATAAAATCGCAGCCAACTGGGCCGAGAAACTCTCAGAACTTCAGCGAAACGATTCGGATGGTTATCCGCATCTTGTCAAGATCCATGCGGGCAAGGGGCACTGGATGGATCGTCAAGATGCGGAGGCACTTGCGTGGATGGCAAAATACACCCGCGAACCATTTCCAAAGCGAATCGTTTGGAAACAGGACGACGTCGTCGAGAATCGTTTCTATTGGATGGCGGTCGATCAAAAGAACATTCGTGACCGGGCGCAAGTCATTGCGAATCGCGATGGACAGAACATCGACATCGTTTCCAAAGACGTCGATCAAATCCGAATTCGGTTGAATGACAGTATGATTGACTTCGGCCAAAGCGTTCGAATTACGTCTAGCAGCGTGGTCCTATTCGAAGGCAAAGTCGATCGAACGATCGAAGTCATCGCAAAATCGCTAGCCGAGCGAGGCGACCCAAAGTCCGTATTTCAAGCCGAGGTCAATGTCATCCTTGCAAGTGTTAGCGTTGAGCCGGGCAAGTAGCTCAAGTAGCTCAAACCGAACTGCTAGCCACTAAAAGGCACAAAGTCCACAAAAAGATTGAAAGTTCGATTCTACAGTTCATCCGGTTTGTGGCTAATGTGATTTTTTGTGGCTAGAAAAATAGTAACGTGCGTGAGAGCTGATAATGCATCGCGTCGACTTGGGATTTCTCCAACATTTGATGCGTTCCATTTGCAGCGTGGTTGGGTAGATTATTTGCGATGAGATACTACGATGCGGTTGTGATTGGCTTGGGAGGGATGGGTAGTGCGGCTACCTCTCATTTGGCGACGCGCGGAGTGAAAACCCTGGGGCTCGAACAATTCGATCCCTTGCATACTCGCGGGTCAAGCCACGGAGAATCGCGGATTATTCGTCAGTCCTATTTCGAACATCCGAACTACGTCCCCTTGCTTCTTCGTGCGTATGAACTTTGGACGCAATTGCAATCCGAATCCGGTCTGGATTTGATGACGATCACCGGAGGACTCATGATTGGGCGTCCCGACAGTCAAACGATTGTCGGCAGTCAACAGAGTGCCTTGCAGCATCATCTTCGGCACGAAATGCTCACGGCCAAACAAATACATGAACGCTTTCCGGTTTTGACACCAACATCAGAACTGGTTGGGTTGTATGAGCAAAATGCTGGTTTTGTTCGACCGGAGCGATGCATCCAAGCGCACCTTGCGAGGGCCGAAGCGGCGGGCGCGGATCTGCATTTTGGAGAGCGAGTGATCGATTGGACGCCTTCCTCAACGAATTCGACAACGTTGGTGCGAACGACGCGAGATACGTATGAAACCGGATCCCTGGTTCTTGCCCCCGGAGCCTGGGCTCCGAAGCTATTTAAACTGGACGTTTCACTGCAAGCCGTCAGGCAGATTTTGTTTTGGATCGAGCCGCTTTGTGACCCTGAGGCTTTTGCGCCAGATCGATTTCCGATTTACATTTGGGAATGCGATGGAGGGGTTCAGTTTTACGGATTCCCGCAGCACGGGCCAGCCAACGACGGGATAAAGGTAGCTATCTTCTATAATGAGGATCCGTGCGACCCCGATAATGTAAACCCATGGATAGGAGACGAATTCGTACAGCAAATACGATCCTGTTTGCAGAGGCGTATCCCTTGTCTATCGGGGCGAATCGTCAAAGCAATTCCGTGCATGTATACCAATACTCCAGACCATCACTTTGTGCTTGGGAGGCATCCGCGATTCCCGATGGTCACCATTGCGTCCCCCTGTTCAGGGCATGGATTCAAGTTTTGCAGCGTGATTGGAGAGATCCTAGCGGATCTTGCAACGACAGGTTCGACGCGTCACGGCATCGATATGTTTTCGCCCACGCGAGAAACGTTGACGACGCCTTGCAGTGGGGTAGGCTACTAGTTACGGGCGGCTACCCATCGCTTTGAAGTACGCTTTGATGGCTTCGACGAACTCGGGGTCGTATTCGTCGCGACGCCCCTCTATGGTATCTTCCGCCCGCTGCTCTCGTAGATTCCCCCAGTCGCGGCTCGGCTCTTTCGAACGCCCCGGCAACACAAAAGCACCCGGCTCTTGGCCCGCCATTCCTCGACCTTGCTTGTTTGCTTGCGATTGGCTTTGGCTCGACTCATTGCGTGAGCTATTACGCGTTGGATTACTTGCCGAACGCTGATTCAGCCTATCCTGATTCATGGCACCAGAAAGGTTGTCCGCGGAATTGCGAACCGAATCCTGAAACGAACTTCGGGATCCATTTCGATCGCCCTGTTCTTCGGCCGACGCTCGCTGTTGCCCTTCGCTCTTGGACGAATTCTCTCCTTGTGCGGATTTCCCATTCGTGCTTGGATCCGCGTTTGTCGAGCGATCCAACTCATCCAACATTCTTGCTAACTCACGAGCGGCCGTTTGTTTCTCGTCTCGCTCTTGCTTTGACCCTTTGCTTTGCGAACCTTGATTCGGTCGACTGGAATCTGCATTGGGCTTAGGAATGTCAGTCCCTCTTTGAGACGACTCTGTCGAACCGATCGCTTGATCCAACTGACGGGCCAGATTCGTTAACTCTTGACTTGCTTGAGTCACGGTATCTTGCAATGCTTGGGTCGCAGGGCGTCGAAACGGTTCTTGTATCTCGCTGTCTTGGTTTGCCGTGGCTTGGTCTGCTTCTGAGCGAATTGCATCGGCGGCAGCGGCATTCAGTTTATCCGCAACTTGCTGAAGCGATTCATTGCTGGTCTTGTCAACCTGCGCCGAAGTTTCGGCAAGAACCTTTGCACCGCTGGTATTCCCAAGTCGCTCTTCGTGCCTTGCACTTCTTGCGAGTTCTTGAGCGGCACCCCCGACCTTTTCCTGAATGCCTTTGTGTTGATTTTTTTCAGCCGACAAAGCAGCCGAAGTACTCTTCGGTTCGGAGAGCGACTTCGTCTCTGGAATGAGTGACGATACTTGCGATTGAAGCTCATCGAGTTGTTCCCGGGCTTTTTCCAATTGCTCGGCTGCTAGCGCAGCAATTGGGTTAGGTTTATCGACATCCTTGCGCACCGATTCATCAAACTTGCTTGCACGTAATTTAGCTTGTTCTGCCAAGCTTTCTGCTTGCCTAACTTCGCTTTGAGCGGTTTGTGTACGGGCAACGAGCTGTTCTTCTTGGATGGATGCGTTCCGAAGACGTTCTTTGGACGCATCGTCATTTGGTGCCTTTTCGAGGGCCCGTTTGGCCTCTTGGGTTTGACGCCTAGCGTTCTTCAATGGAGTAGCAAGTTGTTCGGCACGTTTCTTTGCTTGTTCAAAACGTTGCATTGATTCTTTCGAAGTGTCGCGGGCTTGTTTATTCATTTCCTCGCGAATTTGATTTTGCAGGTTTCGCATTTCGTTGCGGTTGGCCTGCCGCGTTTGCTCATCTTTTGCTGTGCGATTTTCAATCTTGGGCTCGATCGCCTGGCTGGTTACTTGAATCTGTCGCTGAGCTTGTGCAAGTTTTTCCGAAAGCGGTTGCAATGACTGTTCGAATTCGAGACGAGTCGATTGCTCGTTCAACCGTTTTACTGAGTTTGCAGCGATCCCTAGTTCTCGCGAAGATTGCTCCAAAGCAACAGCTTCCGCGTTGTTGCCAGCCCGACTCGCAATAGTCGAAGCCTTAGTAAGAAGTCTGGCAGCAAATCGTTCGGCTTGCTCGCTGACGGAACGCAGTTTCTCTATTTGCAATCGCTTTTCGCCGGCCAACACCAAATCCGAGTTCTCATTTTGAATGGCCATCGAAAGCTCGTCTTTGGCTGCGTTTCGTAATTCGAGGGCTACCGCTTGGGCGTTGGCCTTCGAGATTTCCGAGAGTTCGTCCTGCATCAAAGGGTTGGTTTTCAATTCTTGCTCAAGCTTTTGAAGCAAGTCCAACGGATCGCTTTTGGCCAAGCTCGCCAATTCCTCCGCTCGTTCGTAGTCTTCGGTAGTGTCGCGCAGCGGAATTGCGTCTGGTGGCAGTGCAGGTTCGTTTGCCGCTTCCGTCGCCAGCATGGATAAATCTTCACGAGATTGAGCCATCTCCTTTTCGCGGTCGCTGTCGGTATTTTGCGATTGTTTTTCCAACATCGCGAAATGGTTTGCGACTTTAGTGATGGCGTCGATAGTCGCGGACTCACGTTGAATGGCCTCGCTTACTTTTTTTGCGAGTTCTCTTTGCCCCTGCTCGGATGCACTTGGTTGGTCGTTTGGCCTGGAGTCCGCCATAGCATTCATAGCTTCCAGGGCAGTTGCAATCGAATCTCGCATTGGGGCCGAGACAGATTCGATCAGATTCAACGCGGCATCGCTGTCGCGGGCTAAATCCCGCTCAACGTCTTTAAGTAGGTCTTGTTTGTTGGCCAATTCGATGAGCGCATCTTGTAGCTCAGAAGTAGCTCTCTCGGCGGCCTGTTGCTGCATTTGTATTTGAGAAGGCGAAGGCAACTCGGTCACTTGTTTCAATTGCCGCGTCGCGTCTGCTGCCTTGAGTGCAAGCTGCGAGACGGAGAGTGCATATTTGGCCAGTACCGCTCTGGCGGCATCAATGGTTGGTTTGGCTTGGCTATCGGCGACTGCCCAGAGCTCTAACATTTCCCTGATATTCTCCGAGGCCGAAAAAACATTCGTATTGTTGGCATCTCGACGTACGTTTAACTTTTGTGAAATGCGTTGAGCAGCTTCACAGGACCGTAACGCGTTAAACTTTTCGATTACTGGACCGGGGAACCCCGCTTGCTGCATCCACTGGTAAGCCAATTCGATACGAAGATTTACGCTGTCCCATTGCTTGGGGTGGACTAGTTGGCCGTCCAACGTTTTCCACTCGTATTGCTCTCGTGGACGAAGGGCTTGGACAGCCAATCTCGCTTCGACGGTTTCGTGAGCTGCTTCTAGAATTCGATATGCCTTGGCAATCTCTTTAAAATCCTTGATGATTTCGGCCGCATTCGTTGGTTCGCTCAAGCATCGCTCAAGGTGGTTGGTCAACGCGCGATGGGCCATCCCCATGTCGATGGGAAACATTGGGTCGGCAACCGTTCTCAGTTGATGAATGTCACGTCGATCCAGCATTTGAGCGAGTGCCGAAATCAAGGGACCTGTCGTTTCTGAGTCTAGTTTATTGACGCGGGACAAAAGTTCATCCGTCGCAAGACTCTTATCCACGGTGGCCTCGAGACGTTGATTAAGCTTTTGCAATAAATTCTCAAAGCTGTTCCAAAGCGATCCACTTTGATTTAGCAATTCCTTGCGGCTGTCGATGGTCACCCAAATAAGGTTTTCGCCAAGGTTGAATCCCCATCGCATTCCCTTAAGCTCATTTGAGCTGCGTTCGATGCGTTGCTTTAACTGATTGACAGACTGTGCGCTTTCGTCTGCTTGAGTGATATCGCGAATTTCCAGACGAGTCTGATCGATCCAACGGTAGAGATTGCTTAAACCCTCTTTGACTTTTGGACTGACGTTGCTCTCCATGTCGCTTGCCAACTTAACAACGGAATCCATGTTCTGCTCCGAAATGGTGTTCGAACGAGTCAGTGTTGCAAAGTCGGAAACCGTCGCTCGATTCAAACTATTCGTTTGGTGTTCCATCAATGCCGTGAGGTCTCTAGTGAGCGCGGCCTGAAGCTCAAGACCAATAAATTGGCAATAGATTTCAAGCAATCGCTTGGAATGTTCACATGTACGGTCATACGCTTGAAGCATTCGATCTACTTTCCGCAGGCGATCGCTTTGATGCCACGGAGCCAATTCGGAAGAAGCGCTTTGAGACGTTGAAAGCTCCTGCACGTTTGCGAAGTGCTGGATATACTTGAGAAACTCTCGTTCCATTCTTGAAACCGTGCGGACGGTCAGTTCGAGCTCGTTTTGATCGATGCATTGCGTCAGGTCGACCATGATTTCTTTGGCAAGCGACCGGATCGCTTGTGCCTTTGCGATTCCTTCGTCCGCCATGACTCGGATTTCCTTCAAGGACGCATTCAGTTGACTCTCGGGTACGTTTGCCTCTCGTAACTTGTCGATAAGTGGTCGGATTTGCTCACGCTTGGAACTCAAATGTTCTGCGAATGCTCGAATGGGCGCAACCAATTGAGCCCTCCGAACCAAACTGGCATGCCGGTTTCGGTCGTAACTCGCAGAGGCTATGCTGAACTGAACGATGGGCGAATGCGAAACGTTTCCTTTGCGATCGACCACCGTGACTCGCGACGCAACGATATCGCCACTGCTAGCTGGCGAGTCTAACAAATCCCACGTCCATTCCGCACTCGCTTCGACCAACTGTTTTGGCTTGGGGTTCGCATCGGAAGTAGGAATAGTTGCAGTCTGGTCCACGACCATCAACTCGATCTTCGCTTTCGTTGTCTGCCAATCACCTCGATTGATGGAAATCTCATTCGAAATTTGTTCGATTGGGAGATTGTCGCTGACGTTCGCGGCGAGTTTGAGAATCTCGTTGGGTGCAACGATGAACGTTGCCCCCGTACTTGGCGGTGATTTCCAGTAGGTTTCTTCGTTGGCAGCCCAAGCAACCAAAGCTCCTGCATCCTCGATGGCTTCAATCCGATACGTAGGGCTGAAGCTATTTTCGACGTTGATTCCATCGAATTCGAAATTAGAAACCAAGCGCACTTGATAGCGTGCGTTTTCGGTTACGTCGAACTCTGCGGCGTGGCGAGCCGTAGCGCCCGTACCAAGCGGGAGAGATTCGCTTGGCTTGACGTTGGACAAAGCCAATGTTTCTTTGCGACCGGACGCCGTGTACTCCAATAAAATCAGGGCTTTGGCAAGCGTTAAATTGGTATCGATGGCCAAGTGGACTCGACTGCCACTGAGAAGTTGCAAGTCTCCCCGCACATTCGATGTCAGGCTGGAATCTTGCTTGGTGTACGCTGGGGGCGTGACAGTGGCGTGAAACGCCAGCGACTTTGGCCGAGGAACTGGCGTGAGCGTGCGGAAAAGCGTTTGCCCATCACCCGCAAGCACACGATACCGAGTGGTTTTATCGCTAATAGGTGCGGACAGCGAGAATCGTACTGGGTTATTGCTTTCCAACATCATTTTGAGCGTGCGATTGCTATCTGGCGATGGTGCACCGTCCTCGACCAATTCCAACGAGGCTTCGCTGGGAACTCCACCCGTCACTTCAACAACGAACCTCAATGACTGATCCGTCGGCACGGACATCGAAGTTGGGCTTGGCTTTAGTACGTTGATTTGAATATTGGATGGCCTGACAAGCGAAACGAATGGAATCATGGCTCTGGCTAATCGTTCCGAAAATCGAAGGTTCGGAACGTAACTTGCCGTTACAAGAACTGCTGCGACTGCAATTGCTGCAGCGGCACTTTGAGCAATTTTCCTCCAAGGCAGCAAACTCTCGACGTTTAACGTATCCAACTCTTGCGCAACACCTTGTTCAATCGCGGAGATAAACTCTAACGAACCGCGTCGCCGTGAGCCACCATCTCGCCTCAAGTCAATCGTTGTGAGCAGACTCTCACGGAAATTAGGGTGCGCGTTTTCGAGAGACCAAGCGATATTCTCTTGCGACGGTTGGTACCAAAGTCCCTTAAGACCAAATGTCCATCCTACGAACAGGGCAAAGACGTAGGAAACACAGATCAATCCCCAACGCCATCCGTCGACCAACCAGTGCGTCGCATCAAGCATTGCGATAGCGATCGAACAAAGAAACAAGCAGACGAAGGCGTTGAAAAACCCACGAATGATCTGCAAACGCATTTGCCGATCGGCGAATTGTTGCAGGAACGAACCGACAGTCTCGCGAGACGAACGCAACGTTTCGGGTAAAGTTCCACTCATATCAAACCAGCTCGTTTTCTTAGGTACCATTCCAATGCCAGCAGAGACATTATTGTTGCAAACCACGGGTAGCTTTGCCACAACATGGTCTGAGAGTTGACCGTTTTTCCAGTTCGGTATTGTTTTAGACGTTCGGTGATCGATTCGGCGTCTTCGAGCATTGCAAAGACTCCACCGGTTGATTCTGCAGTCTGCGTGAGTACTCCAACGTTGCAGGCTAGGGCCTGCGTCTCTAATTCTACAGGAGGCTGCACGATAAATTCAGTCTGGACCACCAAGGCTTCTTTTGGAACGCCCACGGCTTCCAATTGCACTCGATATTGACCTTTTGTAAGTGGACCAATCGTGGCACTATAGAATCCACGTGCGTCTCGATCTTGAACAAGAGGTATGGCTGCAAATCGTTCTCCGTTACGGGTCAGGATTGCTTGCACCACCGCGTCCTCGAGCGGCAGCGAATCGTCTTGCTTGAGTTTCGCTCTAACAGTAACTTGCTCGTCTGTGGATACCATCCTCAAACCTGAATCGAGCGATGCAAATGTGTCGTTTGTCGCAAAGGGAGCTCGCATCGTCCAACTCGCGAGCTGATTCCAGAATCGCTGGTGAACCAAATCGGCTACGTTGTAACGCCATCGCCAGGTCTCATCGAATCCGATGTAAACGACTCGTCCCTGGCCAAAGAGCTTCGTTGCGATCAGTGGATATGCTTTGCTGTCGCCATTTTCGGCTACGCCCTCCAGCAGAACTTCCGCACCCGGCTCTAGCTCGAATTGTCGAATCGATTTAGGAGTCGGAAGCTCCTGCCAGGACTTCTGATTGGACTCGATGGTTGTCCCGAGCTGTAACGCAGGTTGCTCCATCGCAGATTGTGCTAGTCGAAGCGACTTTAACACTACGCCTTCTTGAACACTGAGCGGCTTCACGGGCATCCATGCAGGCAACGCGTTGTCCGTCGCAGTGGATTGATCGGTTCGCTTGCTATCGATAATGATCAGACCGCCGCCACTGACGCTTACAAAATCGCTAAGCCAGATGTTTTGTTCAACGCTGAGCTGCGGCAAGCTGCTAAGCGACAATAAAACCAGATCGTAGTCGAATAGTTTTGAACGAGTGTTCGGGAAGTAATCTCGCTCGAAGGCTGCTCGCCCCAGAGAAATGCTCGTTTCCCAAGCAGCATCGCGACTCAGCGCATTCTTGATATATCGCGTTTCCCAACCACCTCGTCGATCCACAAGCAAGACTCGATTCCGTCGTTCGACTCCCCATAACGATGTGTCGAACGAATTGTTCGCCTGCGAAACTTCGATCGCTTTGGATTTGAGAAAAAATGTCAGATCGATCGGCACAGTGGAGTTGTCCGTGCCCGACGGCAATCGTTGCTTGGCTGCATCCAACAGCGCTTCAGCGGGTATTTCAAATTCGATTCGCCGAAGTTCTTGATTCAGAGATTCCAGCTCTTTCGTCCAAATCGTTGTACCATATTGCTCGATCTCGATGCGGTAGGGTGTGCCAGTCGGAGTTCGTTCTTTCATCGTGATCGTGCCTCGGATTAAATCAGTCCGAAACACACGTTTGGAATGGTCCACTTTGAGGATACCAAGGTCATCCGGTTCGGATCGAGTTCCGATTCCGATGGTGAAAACAGGAATTCGTTTGTCCAAAGCAGATGCAGCCGCAGACGACAGGCTTTGTCCAGAATTACTCTGTCCATCGGTTACAAAAACGACCGCTGCCGGAGAATCTGCAATCGACTCAACCAACGCTTCACCTAGAGCCGAAGCCTGGCCATCGGCACGGATGGAATCTTGAGCTGGCATTGCAGCATTCGAGTGCGAGTCCCAAATCAATGAAAGTGACTTTGGATCCATAGAGCCACTTCGGGCTCCAAGCCACTCGATGCGATGGTTGTCTTGTTGCCTCGCTAGCCATCCCTCGGGTTTATCGGGTTTGCTTGAACCTCCAAGCAGCCAGCGAAGCACTCGATCGATGCGGCGCTCCGATTCCTCCTCGCTGGAGGCAAGGGATGGTTCCGGGGCGTTCGCCACAGAAATCGATGAGTCTCTCGCAGCCATGCTATCCGATAAGTCAAGAACAACACGCAGTCGACTCAACTCTCCTTCGACCCTTCGGTGGTAAAGCGTCGGTCCGGCAAGCATGAATATCAGCAAGAAAAAGGCTGATGAACGCAGGACCGGTAGCAACCAGCAAAACGGCCTTCGAATATGTTGGGACTCACGCCAATACCACCTCCCAATCCACATCGAACCAACGATAGCAGCGAGCAATACTAGCCACCATGGCCAAAGCCCGGAGAAACGAAGTGTCGTCATAAAACCCCTTGTTCCCTCGACTGTCGCGTCGCTTGCGAACGAGGGGACAACCTCTGTTCCAAAGCAATCTCCGCTAAGAAACAAATCACGAGAGCGGTCCAAAGCCATGTCCAAATTTCTCGACCATACCAAACC
Organism: Pirellula staleyi DSM 6068; assembly: GCA_945870455.1. Taxonomy (GTDB): domain Bacteria; phylum Planctomycetota; class Planctomycetia; order Pirellulales; family Pirellulaceae; genus JBKCUI01. The sequence continues at coordinate 22,674 of CAMBSL010000014.1, forward strand.
GATCGTGTCGAGTCGAGTAACTCGACAGAGCTGTTTGAAAACCTTGCATTCCAAGTCTTCGCTAGGTCATCCATTTCCTTGGATGACATCGGCTGCAATTGCGACTCCGCGGAGGATTTCATGACATCTGGTTTTACGCAAACTAGGGTTCGATTCAATGCGAAACTAGCCGAGTGCATTTCCTCCATGGGCTCGGTCGGCGCGAGAACACCCGTCGTTGAATCGGACTCTGCTAATACCGTGGCAATATACGGTCCTAACAGGCGTGTATCGCTAAAGTGGAATCGGTGCCCTTCCTCCATTTGAACGATATCTGATTTTTTGTCTGGTCGCACTACTTGAATCGTTCCGGGTGACGACTTGGAACTATCGGTGGTTTGTGGCGGGATTGAGGCGGACCATTCGGAACCCGAGGTGAGCTGACGATCAGGGGGTTCTACCTGAGCTGCATAGGCCGCCAACTTTTGAATCAATGGTAAGAAGGCGGTACGGGAAGGCAAATTTGAGTCATCATCGTCACAGGAAGTGCTAACCCACAAACATCGCCCATTTCCCAAGCTGGTTTGTAGCAACCACGGTTGGTTGTCTTCGAAACGCACCGCTACGGAGGCATTGAAGGGAGCAAGCGTAGCGGCCGGATCGAGCGAGAAAAGAATTCTACTTTCAAAGCGGGCTTTGGCTAAGGATGCCAAACTAAGTGGCGACATATCGCGGATTGGAACGAACTCTATTTGTTGTGTGTTGAGGCGAGTCTCCGGTCCGTTGTCGGTGGACTTGACAGAATTTCTGCCGGTAAGGTTGGCAATTCGAAGCCCTCCATTTGCGACCGAAGGCCAAGACTGGTATTGATCGATGCGAACGCGATCGCCTAGAAAAACCATGAGGCCATTACCTTCGTTGACAAAGTCCCGCAACCAACGCTGCTGTGGTTCGGGTACTTCTGCGACGTTACATAAACAAACAACTCGGGCTGCTTTTAGGAGCGGTTCACTGAGCTCCTGTGGCTGAACGGATTTGGTGATAGCCATGTCTCCCTTTTCTCCATGCAGGATCGAGAATGGCGAGAGCGCCAGCCGTAAGAAATCGGTTTCGCTCTGCATCGGCTCTTTCTTGCGATCTCCGTCCACTAGCAAGATCTGCATAGGCTCTTTTACAACCAAGACACTGGACGACGTGTTATCCGCAACAAGCCAGTCGTCTCGAAGGATTTGCGAGCGAAGCAGTTGATCACCCAAGTGCTTCGGGGCCCAGCGAGACCGAACGAGTGCAGTTGTGTTTGCAGGCAACGAGATGCGCTGCCGATCGATTTCTATATCGTTGGCGTAGACTGCAATAGGCACGTCATTGCAGTCTTGGTCTCCGTGATTGCCGATGGTCGTGTTTACACTACACTCTTGCCCTGAAGCGATGGTACTAGGCACGGAAAGGATCGAATCGATAGACAAATTAGACTGTTTCTCGTCTTTGGTCGGAGCAATGTTCACCATGGCAAACTCGGGTACCACGTTTTGCTTTTTTATGAGTTCAACGAGCTCAAAAGTACTTTCCTTCGAAAGCTTGCTCCAATCGTTGGTTTGATAGTCCGAAACCACGACCAGTTGACGTCTCGGATGCTGACTTTTGCCGAGCCAGTCCAAGGCCAACCGAAGCGAATTCTCAATATCAAGTTCACCCGCCGGAACTGTTCGATTGATGAGTTGTTCCAGTTGAATAGCCAGCTCATCCGGAATTTGACCGTTCATCGTCTCTGGTTTTGTACCGGACAACAAAACTGCCGCATTGCTACCGGCTGGCAGACCGGCGAGAATTTCGATCGCTGCACTGCATGCTTTAGCGAACCGGGTCGTCCGCCCTGCCGAGAGGTTCGTTTCATCTAAGTTATTGTTTACTTGACCTGTGTTATCCATTGCAAACATGGACATTGAGTCGTCGATCAGGATTGCGATCGATATGGACGCTGGCCCAGTTGTTGACAGCCATGACTGAAAGAGTGGACGAGACATTGCCAAGGCGAGTAATATCGGCAGCAAGCATCTGAGGAACAACAACAAGAGCTGTTGCCAATGAACCCGTTTCGCATTGACATTGCGAGAGAATTGCAGCAGATGCATAGCCCCCCAATCGACAGTCACAACTCGATTGCGGTGGAGCAGATGAATGAGCAATGGGATCGTGAATGCGGCGGCTCCGAATGCGAGGAGTCCGTTGAGAAACGTCATTTGCCGCTCCTTCGCTTAGCAATGTAATTCGATAATACCGTGCTATGCGATTGGGAAGTGCGAACAGGAATCAGATCGATTCGACTCTGCGCACAGCCTCGTTCTAGCTCGCTTTGATATCGCTGCATGTTTTCAATATAAACTTTACGAAGCTGAATCGGGTCGACGAGAATTTGATTGGATGCCAATTCCAGTGAACGGAACATGGTTCTGGACTGAAATGGAAAGTCAACTTCATCGTCGTCTAAAATCTGAAAGACGATGACCTCCTGATAATTGTTGCGCAAAAGTGTTAGCGACTTTGCAATCGCCTCGGCATCGCCAAAGCAATCGGAGATGAGAATCACCAGCCCTCGCCGTTTGCAGTTATGAAGCAAGCCGCGCAGGACGATACTAAGATCAGTCTCGCTGCTTGGAACCGAATCGGTCATGGCCTGAAAAAGTGCCTGCAGATGATTCGGGCGACTGCGGGGTGGTATATAGTTTCGAATCGTGGAATCGAAGGTTGCAAGGCCTACAGCATCTTGTTGGTTGATCAACAAATACGCGAGCGAGGCGGCCAATCGAACTCCAAACTCATGTTTGGTGAGCCCTTGCGAACGCGAACCTGAATACCGCATTGAGCCACTCTGATCAAGCGCCAGCGTGCATCGCAAATTCGTTTCGTCCTCATATTGGCGAATGTAGAGTCGGTCCGTCTTGCCGTAAAGCTTCCAATCGATGTTTCGTGTTTCATCGCCTGGGACGTAGGGCCGGTGCTCTTTGAATTGAACGCTCGCGCCGATGTGATGCGAACGATGCATGCCGCCGCTGAGCCCTTCCACAACACCTTTGGCGTACAACTGCAACCCAGTTACGCGCGACAGATCTTGAGGTGACAACCAACGCAAGAAAGGTAGTTTCACTGTTGCTCCGCAGACTAATAGGCGACGGCTTTCGCGGAACTTGAATTGGCTTTACGGCGAGGCAACTCCTTGAGCAACCTTGCAATGATCGCATCTGTATCGAGCCCCTCGGCCTGCGCACTAAAGGTCGGAACGATACGATGGCGCAACACGGGTGCGGATAAGGCCTCGACGTCTTCGGTCGACACATGCAAACGACCATGCAGCAATGCTCTAGCTTTGCTGGCCATGACAATTTGCTGACAAGCGCGCGGGCCTGGCCCCCATTGAACCCATTGCTGAACCCATTTCAGCGCATCTGTTTCCTTTGGCCTAAGTGCACGGACGACATCCAGTACGAATTGCTTGACATGATCGGGAAGAGGAACCATACGAACAATGCGTTGAAACGCGAGTATCTCAGGCCCAGAGACTACCGGCGTGATTTGGCCCGAACTGGAACCGGTTGTTCGCTCGATGATCTCCCCTTCTTGATCGCGTGTTGGATAGTCGACGATCGTTTGAAAAAGAAATCGATCCCGTTGTGCTTCCGGAAGCGGGTAGGTTCCCTCTTGTTCAATGGGATTCTGAGTGGCGAGAACAAAAAAAGGTTCCGAAAGCTGGTATGTCTTGCCCCCAACCGTGACGCAGTGCTCTTGCATCGCTTCGAGCAACGCGGCTTGAGTTTTGGGTGGCGTTCGATTGATTTCATCTGCCAACAGGATTTGAGTAAAGACAGGGCCTTTGGCGAAAACCAACTGACGACTCCCAGAATCCGATTGCTGAATAATGTCGGTACCTGTGATATCCGCTGGCATCAGATCGGGCGTGAATTGGATACGATGGAATTGTAGATCCATAGCTTGGGCGAGCGATCGGACCATGAGAGTCTTGGCAAGCCCCGGCACTCCTTCAAGCAAACAATGGCCTCCTGCAAGAATCGCGATCAGAAGCTGTTCAACGGTTTTGTCTTGGCCGACAATAACTTGGCCAATCTGAAACCGAATCTTTTGAAAGGTTTCTTGAAGTTGCTTTGCCTGTTGTAAATCATCGGCGTTTGAATGTGGGGTAGGCTGCGTCATGGTGTTGGGCGCTTTGAGATTAGGGACATCCATCTAGCAGGATCCGATTTCCGCGGCCGTATTGTACTCGAATACTTCGTGATGAAGTATGACAGAAATTTACTCAACCCATTCTCGAATGCACTGAATCAAGCTTCGCCTCGCCCCTCCGTAGGAGTGGTCGGCGTTTGCAATCACACGAACGTTTTGATTTGATGGAGTTTCGGTTGTGGTGGATATGACTTCGGACAAAACACGATGAACATTCTTAAAGTTGGAAGAACCCATCTCAACTTCTAGTTGCCCAAACGTCCACAAGCTTGGTACATGGATCGAGTTGGCGAGTGCGATGTAATCGTACTTGTCGCCGCTGCCATACTTATCGACGTAGGTCGATGCACAGATCAACATCGGGAGTGGGAATCGAACCTTCATCACTCGATCCGGATTGCCAGCGGCACATAGCTCCACTGCGTCTCGCAAATGCTCTTGAAAAACAGATCCTCTTTCGGGATCCGCAAGAAGCAGCTTGGTGTTTAATCGAGGTGGGGATACAGCAATCCATCGCTTGACTCGCTTTGGATTCTCGATGACCCACAGGCAACATTTTAAGGCACCGAGACTGTGCCCAAGAAGCGAAACCTGATGGATCTCTTGGGAGTTCAAGAAGCTGAACCACGCGTCCAGGTCCTGCTGACATGAGGAAATGGTTTCGATTTGCGAGCCGACCCGCATCGGTGTTGGGCCCGAGTTAAAGCTCAAAATGTCGTGGCCACGCGTGTTGACTAAAAGAATACCGAATCCTCTGCTGGCAAAAAAACGTGCTATTTCATCAAGCAACGAGGAACTGTAGAAATTGCTGTTCACACCGTGAACCAAGATCCAAACTTCGTCGCACGGTTCTGGCAACGCCATAAAACCATGCAATTGAACCCCATCGGATGTCGTCGTTTGAACAAGTGATCCCAACACGTGGCAAGCTCGCAATCCTGAAAGGAGGCTGTCCGGTGCGGCTTAACGAATCACTCGGAAATTCTCTTGCGGCTCGCGCCGCTCCGTTAAAAAAAAAAGCCATCGCGGTTTGCGATGGCCCCTTATCGACTGAGTTCTCAACTAAGGAGTGACAGGGCTGGAAATTGGAGCGTCGTTGTTGTCGTCATTGGAAGCTAGGATCCCGGCGACGATCGCGAGCCCGCCAATCGCAGCGAGTCCGCCCCATCCCTGACCCATACCACTGCCGCCGCCACCACCGCTGCCGCCGCCGCCCCAACCGCCGCCGCAGCCGCATTGTGGAGCTTTGCCGCATTGATCAACAGGAACTTCGCAGGGAGCTTCAACAATTGGCTGTTCAACAATTACGGATTGTTGTTCACAGCAAACAACTTCGCAGCACTGAACAACTTCTACATTCATCTGACCACAGGCTTTGCCAAAACCAACAAATCGGCTTCCGTCGGGGGCCACGAATGCAGTTGACGCGTTGATTAACTGGAAAGATGTAGCGGCAAAGCCTGAATCGCCAGCAGCAATGAAACCGTAGACATCCGGAGCTAGACCTTTCACACGAAACTTGCCATCTTTGCCGACGCGAGTCTTACCCACTTCTTCGCCGTCCTTCAAGATGTAAACTTGCATGTCGCTAAAATCTTGGTTGGGTCCGAAAGAACCAAGCTGACCAAGGAAATCGCCATTCGCTTCTGCCTTGACCACATAGGATTCGCTAAATGAACGCGAATCACCAAGTGGATCCTTGGATATGACTGGAGCGTTTTCGACAGACACAGCGTATTTCGGGAGCGTCTGGGAAAGAAGAATTTCTTTTACCTTCAAGCCGGCCGGACGCACCACGCGCACTTCGACTTCGCTTGGAAGATGGGTATTCGCTGAGTCAAGCACTTGAACAGAGAAAGCAGCAATGGTTTCATTGGTGCGTGTCACCAATGAATAGGAGCCCGTCTCAACGTTCTCAAATCGGAATTTTCCCGACTCGTCCGCAATGGCTCGGTATGCAACTTGGCCTTTGCGTACGAGGGAGACAGGAAGCCCGGACAAACCTGTCTTGTTGGAGGCGAATAGTTGAACCAAATTCCCAGAAACCGAATTGTCCTGGCTCAGACGGACCCATTGCTGGGAGAACAGCTGATTGAGGTACGGGTTCGAGGAGGTCTCTTCAGTTACCGCCCGAACCGACTCGTCAGCGAACGCCCCACGATTTATTTCAAAGCTCAAACCAGTCGATAAAGCGATTGCAAACGCACTCGCAAAACACTTCGATCGTAAACCAAAACTCATTGTTGTGTATCCTGTGGAAGAGAAAATGTCTCTCTGAAAAAACCTTCAATATTAGTGATAACCTAAAGGATTTAACGGGACAAGCTTTTTTTCTGGAAAAATCGGAAAAGCTAGCAATTTTTCCTTAGTAAAAGTGTCCCTTATTCGATTCATTGCTGAGGTATAGCCCGATTCGCTTTGCCGTCCCGGGACTGGAATAACTCGGAAACTCGTCCATTGTCCGTCGGCTTGCCATCCCCTTTTGGATTTGGTTGCAGTTTACCCCGCAGCGCATTCCCTAGGGGAACGACCTCGTTTGTGTTGGAAGAACGAAGCCAATTAAGGAGTTTATCTACAGTGATTTTTGCAATCCCTAGCGATTTGGCCTCCAACTCAATTTCAGCACGCTTTTTTGCGGCCGCCTTAGAAGTATCATCCAATTCCTTACCACCGATAACTCTAAATTCTTCCCCAATGACCAAATAACTGATGTCCTCTGTTAGCTTACCGGTCATCGTGCCAGACGGCGACAGTTCGGCAGATACGATACCGCCATTTTGGGTAATGATCTGCTTGAGAATGGCGGTGTCGTCCTTGGTGTCTCCATCGATATCCATCTTTCCAATCAGCGCGAACTTAACTTCTTTGCCGGGTTGCCAAGCCGGCGAGTAAATCGAATCTCCTACAAGGATGACCGTAGGGGCCCTGTCGGATAACACTTTGCAACGCGACAAATGCTCGTAGAGCACTTCTACGACTTCGATCTTTGCTTTTGGTTTCGACTTCGTGACACTTGTGATGTCTGCGTCGAGCACTCCAAAGGTCACGCCGGGCCGCAAACGATCTGCCTTACCCAAATTGATATAAACCGTGTCCCCGCCATCGGTTACCTGAGCAATTTTTCCTTGAACATACTGGAAATCCTCACCCTTGATTTCATCTAGAAGTCGACGCAGGCCGTCGATCCGTTTCGTCAGTTCCGCTTTGTCGAGTCGGGATTTGTCGAGGTTGGTTAGCGCATCCTTCAGTTTCTTGTTCAAGTCGAGGACGACCGCCTGCTTGTCCGACTCGATTTTCTTTATGTCTTGCTGTTGTTGATCGATTTTCTCGGTGTACTTAGTCAATTCCTTTTCGAGCTGATTTGCAAGGTCCTGGGCCTTTTGTTTTTCTGCATCTCTTGCTTTGGTTTCACGGGCAATCGTATCTTCGTAATTGTTCTTCATTTCGATTTCGCGTTTGCCGGCTGCATCTACTTGCGTATTTCTCGACCGGAGTTCTTGCATCAAAGTCGCTACGAGCTTGGTGTAGCTTGGATCGCTGGCACCTGGTCCAAACAAGCCCATGTTCTTTTCGTAAACCTTGATGGTCTCGTTCAGCTTTTGATCGTCGGTCGAAGTCGACTTCAGTTGGTTGAACTCGGATTCAGAAAGCGGGGCACCGACCCCTAAGATTCTCTCAAGAATTTGGCGTGCGTTGGTGGTTTTCCTGAGTTCGTCCATCGCTTTCTGTTCGCGAGCGAGTGCCCCCTCGACTGTTTTCGAATTGGTGCCCGACTGGAAAATAACGAAGATCAGCGCTCCCAAACACGCCAAACTCACAATGGACATGACGGTCACATAGGCTTGCCAAACATAGACATTGCGATCGCGTGCCATGAATACCTCAACGGGAGAAAGCTGAAAAGAAAAGCGAACAGAAAAGCGAACAGACGATCCATGTATTCGGTTTCAAACCGCCCCCGAATCGAAAAGTCTTGTCACGCTTCCAGTAGCATCCTAAATCCTGTCCATCCAACCGTCAAACATTCTCTTATCGTCCTGTCGAATTTCCCCCAACAAGTTTCCTTCGATTGCCAAAACGCGAACCCTCAAGGTGAGCCGGTGACGATTGCAACGGTTTTTCTGACAAGTCACGCCGATCGCCAACAAAACAATTCCTCGCCTATCGTTTGCAGGCACGCCATCGTTAAATCTGTTTTCTTATTTGCAACCCAAGACTCTCTTGTCTAGGATGGAATCATCTCTTTTTCGTTCCCATGTGAGCTTGGCCCATGAAAATTCTAACCGTGCTTCGCCGAACGTCTTTCGTTGCGTTGCTGTTGTTGTCCAGCCAAGTTCTGACGGGTAGCGTTCGATCTGAAATCAACGGCCACGATGCCGCTGAAATGGGATTGGCCGTCGCTTGGCAAACGAACATAGGTGGTTCGCCACTTGCTCACGGTCGGTACAGTTTCGCAATCTGGCCTCACTCGACAGCCAAACGCGAGTTTGTGACTGTCCGAACCGTGCCTAGGGATGTGCAGTCCAGCCTGCTTCGCGACTATGACGTTGCGGTCGCCGGAACTGGCATAGCCAGAACGACGGCCAACGATATCTTGACCAAAGCAGGATACCGGACTCTGTTGCTCGATCAAGAAAATCAAATTGGCGGTGGGCGGGTTCTGCAAAGTATTAGCGGCAACGAAGTTGATTTCGTTACGCTAGGGAAAGCGATCGAACAAGGAGAAAGACCCGCTGAATCCCCTCGATTAGGACTCGCAGGAGCGATTGAAAAAGCCGAACGGCTTGTTGCAACCTATAAGAAACTGGGTCGAAAAATCGAACTGGAACCATTTAGCCAGCAACTGACTTACCTCGTCACACTTACTTCGGATGGCATCGTCGAAGCCATTGACGCGGAGTCGGGAGCAATCCTTTGGAAAGCCGAAGCGGGCGATTCCAGACTTCCAATGTTCGGTCCAGGCGTTTCCGATGAAAATGTTGTCGTTACTAACGGCAACATGCTTTATGTTTTCGAATTGGCGACTGGTGACCTTTTGAATACGAGAAAACTGGTTTCTACGCCAACCGGCTCACCGACAGCAATTCCAGGCAAAGCAATCGTGCCGTCCATCGAGGGCAGATTGGTATCCTACGATGTCAAGAACCCAAATATTCCTCCATTCGTTTTGCGCACTGGTACGGAAAATCGACTTGGCGTTGTATCCTCTGCCGACCGGAATTTCTTGAGTTGGCCAATGCATACTCGCCTTTTCGTTGCCAAAGCCCTTGCCAAAGTAGACAAGTCGCCCATCCTTTGGGACTCGATCGATTTGGGGGAACCAATCGCAGATTTGCCAATCACGGTCCAAGATGGGTTCGTTTTTTGCGGACGAAACGGCACGGTTATTCATTGCTCCACCGAAAGAAATGATTCCATTCTATGGAGAGCACGACTGGCTGTCCCGGTTTCGAAGTCTCCTATCGCAAACAAAGATTTTGTGTTTATCGTCAGCGATTCAGAAATGTTATTTGCGATAGACCTAACCACCGGAGCAGAGGTTTGGGATTCACCAGCGATTAATGTCAAAGATTTAGTCGCGATCGGTCAAGAGCACATCTACGTGACAAACTCCGCGAAAAATTTGGTCGCTTTGGATATTTCGACGGGACGCGAGTCGTCCCGCTCCAGCATTCTAGCTCCGACTGTTCTCCCAAATACCGTGAGCGATCGATTATTTTTTGTGAACTCAAGCGGACAATTGACGTGTCTTAGAGAGATTAACGCCCCCTTTCCGACTTTTGCCGCGGAATTCAAATCCACCGATGTGTCTCAGTCCAAACCCAAACTGCAACCGACGACCGATGGGCAATCGAAATCCGTCGAGGATGCATCCAATGTTTTTGAAGGCGCCGGAGCCGCCGAAAACGCGTCCAACTCGGCAGATCCATTCGGCACGGATCCTTTCTAAATTTACCGCATTTAAGCGGAGCATTTTTTTCGATCGATCAATGCCGATTGTCGCCTTTTGTTCCGTACCTCGGCTCATTTCCTTTCGAAGTAGGCTTCTCTTATTTCTGTTTCTAGCGATGCCGATTCGGCAATTGCAGATTGGAAGCTTGCCTTGCTGAGCGAGCACAGTAGCGTCTCTTCGAGGGTGTAAACACTGGCATTGCGAGGCTGGCCCGTCAGCAATGCCATTTCTCCAAAGAAATCCCCGGCTTGCAATCTCACGACTTCGACCTCCGGTTGCCCGCGTTTGACAACGACGCTCCCTTCGCGAATTAAAAAGAACCTATCTCCGGGATCGTTTTCACGAATGATTTGCATATTCGGCGGCAGGCTCTGGATGGTCATCTCATCGGCAACGCGAGTTAATGTTCTAGGAGTTACCTTTTCGAAGATACTGCATTTGGCCAACATCTGAGTGATGATTGCTGCCTCTTTTACAAGTGCGTCGCTTCGTATCTCGCCGTCGACGAGTGTGATGATTCGATCCGCAACATCGAGAATACGATTGTCGTGCGTCACAATGACGATCGTAGACTGGTTTCCGGTGGCCAAACGTTGCAGCAACTCTACGACCGTGCGACCGCTTTGCTCGTCAAGAGCAGCCGTCGGTTCATCCGCCAGAACAAGTTTTGGGTTGTGTACCAGCCCTCGAGCGATCGCGACCCGTTGTTTTTGGCCGCCGGACAACTGCTTGGGTTTGTGGCCTGTACGGTTGGACAGCCCAACTTGATCTAGCATCTCCTTGGCGGCTTTTGTGTTTTCACGCATCGAGCTGTTCGGACGCGTTAATTCGAGCGACATCCGAACGTTTTGTGTTGCCGTCAGCGATTCAAATAAATTGTGGGCCTGAAAAATAAAGCCGACCTGACGACGAAATTGGACGAGTTGCGAGGCCGAGGCTCCATGAAGTGATTGTCCGAGGACCGCCAGTTTTCCGTCGTCCACGCGTCGCAAGGCACCGATGAGCGTCAGCAGCGTCGTTTTGCCAGACCCGCTTGGACCTGTCATGATGATGATCTCACCTGGGTAAACGGTGAGGTTATTCGCGAAAAGAACTTGCTTTCTAAGCTCCCCGGATCCATAAAAATGATTGAGGTTGGTCGCCGAGATGGAAGGGGTATTTTGCACCGTTCGGATCCGTATCCACGGATCAAAAAGAGTTGCTCTCTGAATACTTCCCGGCAGCATCCTATCGATTCCTTCGTTTCAACCCAAAAAATTCCCATCTCAAATTCACCCGAACTCGCTTTGCAGTGTAACCTATTTTGGATGGAATTCGGCAGGTTCGCATTTGAACCTGTTTGCTTCACAGCCTTTTCTCGCGATGGCTCAAATGCCAGTTGCTATCGTTCGCTAGGAAGATAAGTTTGCATCGATTCGCCCCCTCATTCAACTTGATCGACCCAATGGTCAGCTGCTCAAAAGCGGCCTTGGCGGTCGCGTTGTTGTGTGGTTGCGGCAGGTTTGCATCAAAAACCACGGACGTTTCGGATATTGAAGGCTTGGATGGATACCGCCAAGTCAGTCTTCTCGATTCCAAGAAACCCAACCAAGTAATAGCGCAAGGGCGCATCCAGCCAGCTCGAGGCGTTGTTCGCATCAGCGCCATTCCGGGTGATCGGATTGAGGAAATTTTGGTGCAACCCGGCCAATCGATACGAAAGCAGCAACTCCTATTGGTGATGCAAAGCCACCAACTCAAAACGCTGGAGCTTGAGTCCGCATCGCTACGCTTGGAAGAAGCCCTTTCGATGCGTTTGATTAAGCAGCAAGAAGCGGACCTTGCTATTGATGCTGCAACGCTGAAGGTTCAATCCGCCAGTCAAATGCTTTCGCAGGCTCTCTCGCAACAAACATTTGCTAGGAAGAGCATCGACCAGATTTCATCGTTGGAAAAGCAGATCGCCGCGCTCCAAGAACTTCGCGATACCCCGCTGACACGCGCAGCCATCGGTACTATCGAATTGGAATCGAAAAGGAATGAACTCCTTCGGATCTCTTCGATGAGCGAGCAAGCGATTTTGACGGCCAACTTGGCGGCAGAACTCGCCGAACTGCAAGTTGCGCAAAGCCAAAAGGGGCTTGTTGCTGCAAACAAAGCTCGAAGCCTAGTGGATCGCTCGACTCCGATTGCAAGTCTTGAGAAACAAATCGAGATCCTACAAGTTCAAGTACAGCAGACGAACCTGGCGTCCCCTATTGATGGAGTCGTCGTCAGTATCAATGGCGAGGTTGGCGAACGAGCAGGTCCAATCCCTCTCGTAGAGGTAGCGGATTTGACGTCGATCGTGTGTGTAGCTGAAGTCCACGAATCGGATGTGGCCATGATTGCGATCAATGACTCCGTCGAAATTCGATCTTCTGCTCTTCTTAAGTCGCTTTCCGGGCGAGTGCAACGCATCGATCGAGTCGTGGGTGCGGTACAAATGCGATCCCCAAACCCGATGGCCCGGGCGGATTTTCGGGCCATTCCGGTATGGATACTCATCGACCCTAGCGACACGCAAGCTGCGGCTCAACGCCTGCAACTGCAAGTCGAAGTCTCGATCGCGACGACGCATTAGAAGCCTGTCGCGAGAATACCTTATTTTGGGTGAACTGGCTATGATATTGGATCTGCCATTTCCAACTTCGATTTTTGTTTCTCATTATGCCATACCTGGATGCAATCACGGGCCCTGCAATGGGGCGACGTTATCCGCTGGAAAACAGCCAATACGTACTTGGTCGACACCCGGATTGTGACATCGTTCTCGAAAGCGGTTCTGTTTCCCGGCAACACGCCCGGATCTCAAAAAGTGGGTCCCATTTTGTTCTCGAAGATCTAAAAAGTCGCAACGGCAGCTTTGTCAACGGGAGGTTAATCGGTGAACCCACCAAATTGCTTGAGGGAGACACGATCCGAATTTGCGATATCGAACTCAATTTTCACGAGGAATCGCAGTCGTCCGAGTTGACCGCCAACCCTTCTCCGGAAGGCTCAGGGTTTGGAATTATGATCGTTGAGGATGACGACAGCTCATCCCGGTCAGTCACTGCCAAGCTGGATGTTCGTGGCAGTCAATACGGTGTCCAGCTTAGCTCATCGCCCGAGGCTAGGCTTACAGCCATTCTGGAAATCATGAAGAACCTTGGCAAGGCTGTCTCGCTGGACGACGTCTTGCCTAAGGTACTCGATACCCTGTTTACCATCTTTATCCAAGCCGATCGGGGTTTCATCGTTCTCAAGGACGCGGATGGGCAACTCAAAGTACATTGCGACAAAACGCGACGACCCGATCAAAAAGAAAACATTCGCGTTTCGAAGACCGTGCTTCGCGAGGTCATGCAAACCAAGGAAGCGATCATCTCGCTCGATGCAGCTAGCGACGCTCGATTTGAGTTGAGCCAAAGCGTTGCCGATTTTCGAATTCGATCGATGATCGTTGCTCCGTTGCTCGACAGTGCAGGTGATCCTATCGGTGCCATTCAGATCGATACAGTTCAGCAAAAGGGCGGGTTCGAAAATAAGGACTTGGAAATACTCGTAGGAATTGCTGTTGTAGCAGGTATTGCAATCGAAAATGCACAGTTGCATGAGCAAGAGATCGAGAAGCGTCTGGTAAAACAAGATTTGGACCTAGCCAGACAAGTCCAAATGGCATTCTTGCCCAAGACAGCAACGCATATTCCTGGTTATTCGTTCTTTCAATACTACAATCCAGCTCAGCAAATCGGAGGAGACTATTTCGACTACATCGAACTAGACAAGAATCGGTTAGTGATCGTGATTGCAGACGTAGTTGGGCATGGTGTGGCCGCCGCAATGTTCATGGCAAAGCTATCCGCTGAAACTCGGTTTGCATTTGCTACCATCGATGACCCTCGGATCGCTTTGGCTTCGCTCAATGATCGCATCACAGCGTTAGGGGTCGAGAAGTACATTACGATGTCCGCAGTCGTATTGGACTACGTCAGCCACAAAGCCAGCATCGTCATTGCAGGACATATGGCACCTATCATGTTGACTGCTACCAAGGATATCGTGGAGCCCGGGTTGGACGTTGGCGGTCTCGCACTTGGCATCGAATCGGACCAACTTTACGAAGTCTTTGAGCAAGAACTGTTGCCTGGCGAGTCGTTGACACTCTACACCGACGGTATCTTCGAGGCACCCAACGCAATGGGTGCACCCTTCTCGATCGAACGCGTACGTCAACAGGTCGCCGCGAGCGCAGGCGACATCAAAAAAGCAGGTGAAGAAATCGTTGGACAAGTCCTTAAGCACAGTGCCGGTTGCGATCAAGAAGATGATATGTGCCTAGTAATCTTCGGCCGAAACCCGAATTGAGCAGGTTCCGAAGAAATGAGATGCCACTGGGTTTATCCAGGGGATCGTCCTAGGTCCTTCCCGAGAAACCATCACACTGGGCATAGTTAGGTACCCCCGATCAGCGTCTTGCCGCCAGCCCACAACAGTACACCACCGAGGAAGACTAGCATTGCAGCGGTCACTGTGGCGTTGTTGACGATTAGCCAATTCTTCAACGACTCGAGAACGGCTTGTGAGTTCCGCGGGGCGACGAAGTGGTAGAGGATCGGTGCCGCCACTGTCGTGCTGGACATGACCACGAACAGCACGAGGGCCACCCACTCGCCCACCACCGGCAAACCGGCGTCGACAATCAACGTCACACTGGCAACGTTGATCGCGAGCGTCTTGGGGTTGAAGGCAGCAAAAGCAGCCGCGACTCCGAACGCCTGCGCAGTCGAAAAACCCACGATCGGGCGCATCCAACCCGGCATCTCCTCGCTAGGAGCGGCTGCCCGATGATCTCGCCACTTTTTGACCGCAAAGCCGATGAGAACCACGCCGAGAACGAGTTGGATGATGAGGGTGAGGCGCTCCGGCGGACCCCAGTTGCCGGATAGCTCTCCCGCGAAGAGCGCGATTGCGCCGACGAGAAAGAGGCCCACCATCCAACCGGCAAGGAACGACAGCGCTTTGCGCTCCGCGTGAGACGAAGAAAGCATGAGGATGACTGCGACGACGGCCGGCGGATTCAGAGCAATCGCCAAAATGGCCGCCAAAAGCTCGAACAACGCCTGCTCCTGCAACATCGCTAAGTTCAATACCATATGCTGCTTAGTTGAATCAAAATCCTGTAATCATTCTTTTCTCAACGCCGATAGTCGTCGCTAGAGTTGTACAGCACCGATGGATGCGGAAAACCCAGTCGTTTGTCCACGATGTTGTAGAGCGGCTCACCAGCAAAATACCTCTTGAGATTTTCGCAAATCAACTTGGTTGTATCGTCCGTGCGGCGGGCGGCTTGTGCGCCTACATGGGGCGTAATCAAGACATTTGAGAAGTTCCACAGTGGACTGTTTTCGGGTAATGGCTCGATATCGGTCACGTCAAGACCCGCGCCAGCAAGATGTCCGCTAGCGATTGCACTACATAGATCCGCTTCGTTGACACACGATCCGCGCGCGACATTGATCAGATACGAACCTTTCGGCATACCCATCAGGATGCTCGAATCAATAACCCCTCGCGTCATTTGATTCAGCGGCAAAGTTAAGATGAGAATCTCAGACCATGCCGCAAGTTGCATCAACTGCGTGTGAGGCATTAACTGTTCGACCGAATCCGGTATGTGTTCCGGAAAGTAATCGGTGGCTCGAATGGTCACGTTGTACGGTCGCAACACATTCACAAGCCGACGTCCATTGCCTCCCATGCCAACAATGCCCACGCGTTTTCCATGCAGATCATCGGTCGGCCTTCGCACAAACTCTTTCTTTTGCCACTGCCGATAAAAGATCGGGATGCCGCGAAGCAAACCTAGGAGCAACGCCAGGGTTTGCTCGGCTACTTGATTGGCAAACAATCCAGACGCGCTGCACACAACGATTTCCGAGTCGATCACCGAAGGTGCCAGGCAATGGTCCAAGCCTGCAGCAGACGATTGGATAAACTTCAATCGCCCTTGCTGCACAACGCCGTCCCAAGGCACCGGAACCTTAGCGTGCCCGACGAAAACATCCGCATCCATGATCCGTTGCGGAATCGTATCTTGAGTTGCCTCAATGAGCTTCGCGTGCGGAACTGCGGTTTGCATCCACTGAAGATGTCGCTCTTGAATGGGAAAACAATGGACTAATTGGATCACGATCGCGTTACGCTAAGTCCCGATCTTCGAAAAGCAACAGCCCGATGAGAGTGGCGGCAATCCCATAGATGGTCGTATAGATCAAAACACTTGCAATCACAGACCATGGAATGCCGACCTCTGCATCAATGGCGGCCTCCATAGAAAAGTGACTTAGGTTGGGAACCACAGCCGATATCAATTGCGAAAAGAACTCAACCAATGGCAAACCGCCTGCCGCCGATTCAACAATAGTCGGAGTCAAGTGGCCGAGCAGGTAGATCGAGAAGCAAATGGTGAAGTTCGGTAACAATGAGAATCGAGTCCCCAACGCAACCGCAAAAGCGCCGAACACAATGGCCTCGAAGAAAGCCAATGCTAAACCCGGAATAGTCTGGAACATTTCTGCGTGACATTGCTGCCAAGTCGGTGGGTCCAACGACGATTCGCGTGATTCGACGATAGGCTTGTATGCGACCGCCAAGAGTTCAACGGTTCCGAGCACCAAGAACATCAGCATCACGATGCAAATCACACCCATAATTTTTCCGATAATAAACGAGCGTCGGTGAATCGGTTTACTGAGAAGCGTCAATGCTGTTCGCCCTTCGATCTCATCATTGACAGATGTGCTGGCAGACCAAACAGCCTGGAGAATTGCCGCGATTAGGATGAGGGTCACTCCACAGTCCTTGAGCAACTTGATGTCTTCTCCAAATGTGTGAAATGGCAGGAAAACAAACAAGAGAATCGCGAGCGAAACGATTACCATGAGCATAACCGGAAGCGGTTGCGATAGTTCGCTTTTGGCCGCAGATAGGGCTATGGCTGCAGCTTTAGGCGAAACGGCTTGCATCAACATGAATAGCAATCCAAAGACCGCAACAAAGAGAGACACCAAAACCAATGTAATGGACTCGCGAACCGGTGGTGCGAAACCCAAACGAAACTTGAGCGTCGCATTATCGATCTCTTGATTTTGAGCATAGAGCTCAGTGCCCCCAACCATGGGCAGTGGGCTGTCCTTTGCACCCATCTTGCTCGTCCAGATTATTGGCGTCTTGGCCTCAACAGTCATGGCTCGGAGCTGTGACTCGCCAAGGCTGGGTGCATCCGTTATCAAAACGCGTCTGTCTGAATCGATTTGAACGAAAGCGAGTGAATCGGGATTGTAGCGGATGGACAGCTTGACGAATTCTGCCGCACTATCGGCAGGCGCCCCCTTGAGTTCAATATTGGTGGTTACATCCGACGGCCTAAAAAGGTCTGGGATACCTTGAATGGCTGCCATCGGGGCGTCGACTAGGAATGAGGCGGCAAGGCCAATCGCGGCAATCGTTGAAAGCACAGAAAGCATGTAGAGTCCGACACCTTCAAAGAGAAGAGATCGCAACTCACCTAAAAATCTTGTCGACGAACAATAAACCAAGGCCCAAATCACGATTGCGATCATGAGCGTGGACGCCAGCGAAATCATGGCCCACTCCTCCGTCTCGAAAGAGCCATTGTCGCCGATAAACTTTTTCGACAGAAAGCCAAATCTAGTCCACATCGCCAAGCCACTTCCCAATCCGAGCGTGACAAGCAAGCACACCAAATGCGCGGACCCGTCTCTTCGGGACTTTTCTAATGCCGTTATCTTCGACAACCCATAAAAGAGACCTAGGAAAAGGGCGAGAATGGCAAATCCGAAGAAGACGCCGACTCCTAAAAACCAAATCGGCGTAAGCCATTTCGTCATCCAGAAATCGTTGGCTGCCAGAAATGGGGTCAAAAATTGGAATGCCATAGGTGGTCGGCTCAAACTGAAAACAGGTGAAAAGGTATCTTGGAGAGTGCGTTTACGCGAATCTCAAACATTCATTTTGTGCGTATTGGTGTCCCGGCTGGTACGAGACCTGCCTCGCCTAGGTTCGTTGAATCCAAGCATAGCTCACCAGGATAAGCAAAAAAATTGAAATGAAGAGAGGGAGCAGCAGAAAATCACAAGTCTATCCAAAATCGTGTGACTGGTAGGGCTGTCCGTCTTCGGGTATGATTTTGGCGGGTCGAGAGTACTCATCTCGAAAATCGTCCTCGACCTGATTTCTTTCCGTATCGATTGAGGTTGATTGAATTGTTTCGTCCAGGAAATCCAGGCTTTTTGGCACTTGAGGATGGCACCGTTTTCGAAGGAACTTCTATTGGTGCCGTGGGCGAAATGGATGGCGAAGTCGTTTTCAACACGTCTATGACCGGCTATCAGGAAATCCTGACTGACCCAAGTTATCGCGGTCAAATCGTCACGATGACCTGTCCGATGATCGGAAACGTTGGGATTAACGAGGAAGATCTTGAGTCGAGCCACCCGAGGATCGCAGGTTTCGTGGTTCGCGAATGCAGTCGACTTCACAGCAACTTTCGCGCCAGCCAATCCCTCCCCGACTATTTGGAAAAGCACGGTATTGTCGCAATCTCCGGCATAGATACGCGTGCACTCGTCCGAAAAATTCGCAGCCAAGGTGCCCTGAAGGGTGTTCTGTCAACTTCCGATTTCAATCGTGACTCGTTGGTACACAAAGCCCGAACCAGCCTGGGCCTCGTCGGGAGAGATCTTGTCAGCGAGGTAATACCCACTGGATCAAGCCGATGGGACTCCAAACTGCACGACTTTTCGACGTTGGGTTTGTCGACATTGGACAAATCGACCATCAACGCTGAGCCGATGGCAAATCAAACGCAACCGCACGTGGTTTGCCTCGATTATGGCATGAAGTGGAATATCCCAAGGCATCTCGCTCATCGCGGGAATCGCGTCACCATTCTTCCTGGGACCGCTACTGCCAGCGATGTCCTTGCTCAAAAACCCGACGGTGTCTTTTTGAGCAACGGGCCTGGTGACCCTGAGCCCTTGGCCTACGCCATCACAACCATCCAAAACCTTCTCGGAAAACTCCCCATTTTTGGCATCTGCTTGGGCCATCAGTTGCTCTCGTTGGCCGGCGGTGCGAAGACTTTCAAAATGAAGTTCGGTCACCGCGGTGCCAACCAACCGGTTCTTAATTGCAAAACGGGCAGAGTCGAAATAACTTCGCAAAACCATGGGTTCGCGGTCGAGGAAGCATCCTTGCCCGACTGCTTTGAGATCACACATCGAAATTTGAACGACAATACGATCGCCGGCATTCGACACAAGATGGTTGAGGCCTTTAGCGTACAGTACCACCCGGAAGCATCCGCTGGGCCGCACGACAGCAGTTATTTGTTTGACGAATTTCAACAAGCTTTGGATCACCATATCGCAGCCGTATAACGAGGGTTTGTCCGAATATGCTGGCAAAACGAGTCATTCCCTGCCTAGATGTGTTTCAAGGCCGCGTGGTGAAAGGCACGAACTTTATCAATCTTCGAGATGCCGGCGACCCAGTCCAAATCGCGCAGCGCTATGAAGTCGAAGGTGCGGATGAACTTGTTTTTCTTGACATTACCGCCAGTCACGAAGACCGCGGCATTATGCTCGACGTGGTGCGACGCACGGCCGAGCAAGTCTTTATGCCGCTGACAGTCGGCGGTGGAATTCGCACAATCGAAGATATTCGCACGCTGCTCCAAGCAGGATGTGACAAGGTTTCCATTAATTCTACCGCATGCAAAAACCCTGATTTTGTAAGGCAAGCGGCGGACCGCTTTGGATCTCAATGCATCGTGGTCAACATCGATCCACGCCGAGTTCTTCGCGACGGAAAAGAGTTTTGGGAGGTTCACATCAACGGAGGCCGAACCCCAACGGGCTTGGAAGCAGTTGCCTGGGCCGAGAAAGTGACCGAGTTGGGGGCTGGCGAAATTGTAGTAACCAGCATGGATCGAGACGGTACCAAAGATGGCTATGACCTTCCGATTACCTTAGCCGTCAGCAATGCAGTCCCTATTCCGGTGGTGGCCAGCGGCGGAGCTGGAAAACCCGAGCATCTGGTCGATGCGATCCTGGTCGGCAAGGCGGATGCCGTGCTGGCTGCCAGTATTTTCCATTTCGGTGAATATTCCATCTCACAAACCAAGCGTATGATGGCAGAGAATGGAATTCCAGTTAGGTTGTGATTCCAATTCCTGTTCGTTGAGTCACCATGGATGGTGCAGTGTCTTTTCCTGTTCTATTCTTGTTCGAGAGTGATCCATGTCAGCCACTAAAGTCCGACCAGCCCCAACCTCCAATATTCCCCCCTCAACCTCGGACGAATTAGCTGCATCGCTGTTGCAGGTGAAACGCGAACTTGAGGTCGATAAGCTTTTCAAGGCCTGTGTAAAACTGGAGGGAAGCGACCTGCACCTGAAAGTTGGTACAGCCCCAATTGTTCGCGTGAAAGGCGATCTCAAGCCTCTCAATCGTCCGCCGATTGATGTCGAAGAAATGGTGCGGCTCCTCATCCCAATGCTCGACGATCGGAACCGTCGTATCTTTGAAGAAGAGGGTGGTGCCGACTTTTCGTACACCATCAACGTCGATGGCGAGAATTGGCGATTTCGAGTCAATATGCTCAAACAGCTTGGCAAACCTGGGCTTGTTGCACGGCGAATCAATAACTTCATTCCAAACTTTAAAGGTCTGTTTCTACCGCCGATCCTTGAAGAACTATGCAAGTACGATCAAGGGATGGTGTTGCTGGCCGGCGTGACGGGTTCCGGAAAAAGCACGACGATCGCATCGATGCTCAATTGGATCAATGCGGAGTACAGCAAGCACATCCTGACGCTCGAGGACCCAATCGAGTTCGTCTACACCGAAAACAAATGCCTCATCAATCAACGCGAAGTTGGGACGGACGTCAAGAACTTTGAAATAGCGATGAAGCACGCCGTGCGGGAAGACCCAGACATCATCCTTGTTGGTGAAATGCGAGATCAAGAAACGTTTATGACTGCCATTCACGCAGCGGAAACGGGGCACTTGGTTTTTGGTACGATCCACGCATCGACAGCTCCGTCCACCGTCGGTCGTATCCTCGACTTGTTCCCCGAAGAAATGCACAACGCGATTCGAAATGCCATGGCGTTCAACATGAAGGGGATCGTAGCGCAGAAACTGTTGCCATCGATCAAGCAAGGAGTCAGCCGTGTGCCAACTTGCGAAATCATGCTGTTTACTCCCATCGTGCGCAAACTCATTCTCGAAAGCAAAGATCAAAAGCTCTCGGATGCCATTCGAATCGGTGTCCAAGACGGCATGCAAGACTTCACAATGAGCCTCAAGCAACTGATTGACGACGGACTGATCGATCGCCCAACCGCCTTCGAAGTAGCGCCGAACCCAGATGCACTCAAAATGCTACTCAAGGGCATCAACGTGAGTGCGCCAGGCATCATCTAGCTCCCCAGCGAGTTCATTTCCACTCTAGTTTACCTTCGTTCCCTTACGCGTTTTTTTCAACAAGACAACTGATCGATCAATATGATATTTGGAAAAAAGAAGCCAAAGCCAACCACCGACGGTCCAGCGCTCAATGCTGAGGGAGTCGAAATTCCAACGCTTGAAATCAAAACCTTGGGGATCCCCAAAGACGAACTCCAAGGATTGTCAATCGCCGCGCGTCAACTCCCCGGCTATCCTATCGCGATCGTACTACTCGCAAATGCGATTACCAGTCGAGCAGATCGCATCCTCGTGGATTATTCCGCTCAAGGGGCCGTTGCGCGTTATCGGATCGATGGGAACTGGGAAACATTGCCACCCATGGATCGACCAACAGGCGATGCCGCCCTCGTCGTCCTTAAGAAAGTCCTTGGCCTCAACCCTGCTGAACGAAAAGTCAAACAGGAGGCGAAATTTGCGACCAATTTCAAGGATACCGACTGGGTCATCTCTTTCATGAGTGCTGGCGTTCAAACGGGTGAGCGCGTGCTCGTTCAAATTGACACCAAAAAGCCGACGCTTAAAACCCTCAATGATCTTGGCATGCGCGAGGCCATGCAAGTCACATTCAAAGAATTGATGAACGGCCACAAAGGAATTGTGCTGATAAGCGCTCCAGCCGGCCAAGGCTTGCCGACCACCTGGCGAGTCGGCCTTGAGAATACGGACAAGTACGTCCGCGACTTCGTGTCACTTGAAAACAAAGCCGAAGCCGAAGCCGAGATCATCAACGTCACTCAAAACCTGTATGAGCCAGGGGTGGGAGATGGTCCGGATACCGTGTTTGAAAAGATGCTGCTCAAGCAACCAGACGTATTAGTATTGCCATCCTTGATCAGCTCCTACATTGCAGAGCGAACCATCGATCAAATCACCAAAAACGATAAACACGCTGTCACTCGAATGGTTGCTACCGACTCAGTTGACGCCATCATCAAACTGATTTCAACCTATCGGACCGAAGCGAAAGATATTGTAAAAGTGCTTAGTGGCGTTCTCAATCAACGCCTTATTCGTCGACTCTGCGATAAATGCAAGCAACCATTCCAACCCACTCCGCAGTTGCTTCAAAAGCTAGGCATCCCTGCCGGCCGAGTTCAAAAACTTTTCCAACCCACCATTCCGCCCCCACCCGAACAACGTGTCGATGCGAAAGGCAATCCCATCGAAATTGAGATCTGCAAAAAATGCAACGGACGAGGGTATCATGGGCGAATGGCGATCTTTGAACTTTTAATTATTGACGACCCAATGCGCCAAACGATCTTCAAGTCGTCCGGAAATCCGGATGCCATCCGCCAGTTCGCTAAGCAACGCGGCCACCTTGGCTTTCAAGAAGAAGGAATCTTGGCCTGTGCGCTCGGCGAGACTTCGCTACAGGAAGTCCAAAAGATGATGGCTGCTAAATAAAAACCGCCGACAAAAGTGAAACCTAAGCTCTTCGCGAACTCATGCCCAAACACGGATCGATTTAAGATGCCAATCGTCAAACTGCTTCTCACGTTCTGCCTTGGCTGGTGCTTGTTTTGCAACTTCGCCGATTCTCAAGAGCCAGCTTGGCGAAAGACGGCCGAGGTTGAAGGTGTCTCTGAATATGTGCTAACCAACGGCTTGCGAGTGGTTCTAATCCCTGATGATTCCGCCAG
>CAMBSL010000015.1 GCA_945870455.1 Pirellula staleyi DSM 6068
TTCGTCCAGGGAGTGCCCGTCTTTGTGGCCCAAAGTTGTTTGCCTGTGGTTCGGTCAAAGCAGGTCAAGTATTCGTCTGCATCTTTTTGAGTCGATGCTCCATCGCCCAAAGTGTACATTTTGTCGCCGACAATCGCCAAACTGGCGTATCCACGACCAGCTCCCGACGTTTCCCAAAGCAACTTGGGTCCTTCAGCAGGCCACGATTTCAGCAGCTTTGGATCGTTGACAACCGCAGTTCGATTTGGCCCCCGAAAGGTTGGCCAATCATCACCGAGGGTCGTTTGGCAGATCGAAAAAGTCAAACCGAGTCCGAGGAATAAAATGGAATTCCAAGACTTGAACGGCTGATGCATGAACTTACTCCTGATAAAACAATGGGTAAAATGGGGAGGCATTGTGGGGAAGGATTGCCGCGGACTATTCTAACCGAAATTCCCGCGAAGGTTAAATGGCTGCTAGGTGGGAAGTAAATGATCCATTAACGTCGCCTTTTGCGGAGCATAAGGTGACAATCGGACATTTATTTCGTTTTCGGGTACGTTCTTAGTTGTGCGACGCTCCGCGGCGCAGGAATCACGCTTAGTTGTGCGACGCTCCGCATCGCAGGAATCACGACGGCGGAGCGTCGTGCAACTTACTCCACCAAAGCACGTTCTAGTCGGAACGATTAGCCGAATGGCGATAGACACGGTCCTTGCGACAACAATCGGGGCTAGCGCCCAACGGCTAATTTTTTGAACCCTAATTCTTTGCGTTGACAAACACCTAGTGTTCTGTCCAGATTAAAAATGGGGGTTGAAGAGTAGAGCAATCGTCCTCAATTGCTTGCAAAACGATTGAGGACAATCGTTCTACAATTTTTCGCCAACCCCAAAATCTAAGTTGGACAAAGCACTAGGTCAGAAAAGCCATGAAGCAACCAACGATCGATCAACGGCTGGCGTTGCGCCAAAGGCCACATGGGTCGGCATTGATGTACCAAAGCTGGAACGATCTGCTGTTCCTTCATTGGCGAGTGGAACCCGACGCGATCCAAGCGAAGCTACCCAAGGGCTTGTTTGTCGATTGCTTCGAGGATCAAGCTTACCTCGGTCTTGTTCCATTCTACATGCGGAACATCCACTTTCGGTGGACGCCCTCGCTCCCATGGATTTCGTACTTCCTCGAAATCAACTTGCGGACGTATGTGGTTGATGAAGCAGGCACGCCAGGCGTTTGGTTCTTTTCGCTCGATTGCAATCAACCCTTGGCTGTTTGGGCGGCCAGAACGCTGTTTCAGTTGCCCTATCGGCATGCCAAGATGTCCGCGTCGAAAAACAAGGACGGGGAGATCGATTATCGTTCCTTTCGCGCCCATCCAAGGCCGAACGAAGGGCAAAGTCAATTGCAATATCGTATTCATCCTGAAAATTCTTATGCAGAGTCTGGGACGTTGGATTTTTTCTTGGCCGAACGCTACTTGCTCTTCGCCGTGAATCGAACGGGGAAACTGCGAACGGGCCAAGTTCACCACACGCCATACCCTCTCAGCCAAGTGTCCGTCGAACAATACGAGACAGATTTGTTTGAGCTCAACGGATTCGCTTCGCCCATGAGACGATTCGATCATGCGATCGGATCACGCGGTGTCAACGTCGAAATCTTTCCACTCTCTTGATAGCAAAACAACGCAGGTTGAAGCGGAACAGACTGCTAGCCGAAGGGCGATAGCCCCGGTTCTCGACGAATGTCGAGCAATTGGAAAACCGGGGCTATCGCCCAACGGCTAATTGGGTTGAAAAACAGTTGCGGATGTGCTTAGCACACAAGCATGTTGCGAACATTGGGCACAAGAAAAGGCCCAAGTTCGCGGGGCAACGTGCGGAAATGGCGATCGGGGCGAGCGACGGCAAATCCCCTGAATCACCCAATTTACCTTGCCCAACAAAGCGTGGGTTGATTGCAAAACAAGAATCACCTATTTACCAAGTTATGAAAAGGGATGAAAGAAAGACTATCGCCGAAAACCCGTCGGCGCGACTCGTTTTGGGATCGCGTGGATTTTGCCTCGCATTGGGGGCCTTCGGCATGTCGTACGTCAACATTGCAAAGGCTTGGCGGTTTCTGTTTTTTTGCGTCGTGTTGGGACTCTTGCCATCTCCAAGTCTCGTGGCGCAGATCAATCTGAATCCGCCCAATGAGTTAATTCCAGGTGCTTCGAATCGCTCGCCTCAGCAGTCTCCGCCGTCTCAAAATAGCCAGCCAAACGGCGTTGCTCCCACTCAGCACACATCCCTGCCTCCCCCACAGTTTCGCACATCGAATCAGCCAAACTCATCGAATCAGCCAAACTACCGCACGGCCCAACAGCCCTCCCCAAACTTGACACCGCCGACGATTGGCAATTCTCCGGGGGTAGCACCTGCACCATTGCAATCGAACGCAGCCGCGCAACCACCCTTGTCGCAACAAACCAATGCTGCCCCGCAAGTCGCAACACCCGTCAGTGACGCTTCGTCGATGACACCGGAAGCGGTCATGAATTACATTCAGCAACAGCAAGCCGCGACGGACATCGATGCAACCCTCAAGCAAACATTGATCACGCTGTACGAAGCCATCCTGGCGGAACTGAAATCGCGAACCGAGAGCGAAAAGGTCACGAAAGAGTTCTTGATCGCATACGAAGCCGCACCGGCCGCCACCCTCGAAGCCAAGAAACGCAAAGAAAGCCCCCAGCATCGACGCGTCTTTATGGAGGGATCTCTCGAATCCTCAAGTGTCGAGACCTTGCAAAAGTACCAGTTGGAGATTCAAGGAGCAGCGCAAGCCGCAACCGACGGTAGAACTCGTTTCGAAGCAGCTATGATTTCCCGCGATGCTCGTCGCATAGAAATCCCGCGACTCATTGCCGAAGACAAAGCCACCATCGCAAAGAACAACGAAGCGTTAGCGTTGCCGCCACCCGAAGGTATCAACCCAAGGGTTCGCGAAGCAACAACCCTCTTGCTTCGATCCAAACTGCTGGCTCTCAATGATCGCATTCGAAGACTCGAACAAGAACAGCGCACTTACGATGCTGAGTTAGAAATGCTTCCAGCCCGCAAAGAAGTCTTGTTAGCAGAAGAGAAGTTTCAACTCGCCAAACTCAAGGAAGTCAAAGATGAGCTTGGCAAGCGTCGCGAAAACCAAATAGCAGAACAGAAGCGAAAACTAGAAGAGCTGGTCGCGAAGTCAACCACGGACACTCCGGACATCAAATCCCGAGCGGCAGCCATTCTCAAGCGGTCGGATGAATGGTTGCAATTGGCCAAGAAAAATGCGGCACTTCAAATGGAGGTCGACGCCACAAACTCCGAACTTAAGCTTTGGACCGACCGCTACAAAATCATGAAGGATCGGATCGCGCCGGACACGAACAAACTCTCAACCGAACGATCTCGACACGTCTCCAACTTCAATAGTTGGGTTGGTCTGATGCTGAGAAAACAACGCAACGAACTTCCCGACGTCAGTCAACTCAAACTCAAACTTCGAGACTATGAAACGCGTATCCTCGCAACAGAAACGCTCAAGCTAGAACTCGACGATTGGAAGGCATCGTCGGCCAACGCGGAGGAACCTGCGAATGGATCGGCGATCACGTATGATCAAATTGAGCAATTTGCAACTGCCCCGCCCTACGAACAAAAGCGTATTCTGTCGGCCATGGAGAACAAGCTCGTTGACGAGTTTCTTCTGGACACGAAAATCTACTTCGATAAAGTAGTGAAACTCGCCGACACGAATCAGCAGACGATCGATCAGGTCAAGCTATATCGATCGTTCATTGACGAGAATGTTTTGTGGATCCGTTCCAGTGAACCGATCAGCAAGAACGATTTCATGCAGCTTTGGCCATCGCTAAAATGGCTCTTCGATATTCAAAACTGGAAAAGTTTACCGCTGATCTTGTTCCAAGATTTGCAAACTCACCCGTGGGGTTATGTTTTCTGCGTTAGTTGCTACTTGTTGTTGTTGGCAAATCTTAAACGCGTCAAGAAGCTGATCGAATTGCAAGGCAAATTGGCAAGCAAACCCAATTGCACATCGTTCACACCAACAGCGAAAGTATTGGCGGGTTGTGTGATCTTAAGTTCTCCCCTTGCGATCTTGCACCTGGGAATCGGTTGGCGACTCTTGAGCCCTTCCGAACCCAACGCATTTGCCGAATCGATCGCGATGGGGCTGTTGGTCAGCGCTCGCTATTTTTTCCCGTTGGAAATGATCCGGCAAATAAGTCGAGCGGGAGGCTTGGCAGAAAATCACTTTCAGTGGCCCGATTCACTAACGCAATCGCTACGCAAGAACCTCCGTTGGTTCATCGACCTCGCCATCCCGGCGGTGACGATTGTCGGCATATCGCAGTTCGGTGAGGCGAAATGGGAGAACTCGCTCGGCAGACTGACATACAGTCTCTTGATGTCATTGTGCTTTATTTACTTGTCGATACTTTTGCATCCGACCAAGGGTGTGTTTAGCAATTTCTTGAGCCGCAACGCGGGTGGTTGGATCGATCGCCTACGCTACATTTGGTATAGCGTCCTGTCGGCAGGGCCGCTTGCATTGATGGCCATGAGTTTGATGGGCTATCATTACACCGCCATTCGCCTTGCCATGCATTTGCACACAACGTTTATTACCTTGATCGGCTTGTTGTTGCTTGCTAGTTTCATTCGCCGGTGGCTGCTACTGCGACGACGCCAGATTGTTGTATCGCAAGCAAGACAGCGACTTGAGGAGGCGCGGCGCCGAGATCCCGGTGCGGCGTTATCCCATGCCCCTAACACTTCCGTAAGTGCGGTTGATTCGGCTGCCGATTTAGCCCAGATCAATGCACAGACCATTCGCTTGGTTCGCAGCACGCTCGTGTTTGCGGCCATCGCTGCAGTCGCGTTTATTTGGTCGGGCGTATTACCGGCCGTTGGAGTCTTGGAGTCGATCAAGCTCTGGACCGTCGAGGGGGCAACCCCAAGCGAAAGGACTCCCATCACCTTGGCGCATATGCTGATCGCGATACCCACGATCATCATGACAGCCGTCGCTGCTCGCAATTTGCCTGGACTGCTTGAAATAGCGCTATTGCAGCACTTGCCTCTCGAGAACGCCGTTCGCTACGCCATATCAACTTTGTCCCGATATGCAATTCTGATCCTCGGCATTGCGATGACTTTTAACAGTATCGGCGTGCGCTGGGCAAGCATTCAATGGTTGGTTGCTGCCTTGGGCGTCGGTTTGGGATTCGGCTTGCAGGAGATTTTTGCCAATTTTGTTTCGGGCTTGATCTTGCTGTTCGAACAGCCCATTCGAGTCGGTGACGTTATCACGTTGGGCGAAACGACCGGCTCGGTGACACGGATTCGAATGCGAGCAACGACCGTTACCAATTTCGATCAGCAAGAGCTCATTATTCCGAACAAGGATCTTATTACAGGTCGACTGCTTAACTGGACATTGACCGATTCGACAAATCGCATGACGATCCAAGTCGGTGTATCCTATACTTCCGATCCAATCCTAGCCTGTGCATTGCTTCGTGAAGTCTGCGTTCAACATCCGAATGTACTGAGCGATCCTGCTCCGACCGCGTTCTTTGAACAGTTTGGAGATAGTACCCTCGATCTCAAGGCTCGGTTTTATCTAGCCAATCTTGAGCAACGCTTGCCAACGCGGCACGACTTGCATTCTCAAATCCTGCTGAAGTTTGCCGAAGCTGGAATTGAAATCGCGTTCCCACAACGCGATCTGCACTTGCGAACGATTCCAGCCGAATTGACTTCGGTGCTCAGTGGTGTTGGGAAGTAGGTTGTTTCGCCAGACCATGATTCCTACTTACTCCTATTGAGTGATCTCGGCCAGATCGTACAACCTGCACATCAGCTTGGGAAACGGCTCAGTCGCATGATACAGTCCGATAGCACTTTTGAGGTGGCTGCCCGTGGACTTAATGATGTACCTTGCTCCTTCGAAAATGACTTGACAATCAGATTTGAATCGCTTATAACTTGGCTTTGGGGATATCAGCCTCCCTAAATTGAGGTTGTCGCGATTTACATTCCCGTAGGAAGCTTAGATGCCAAACCTTTTCCGAGAGCCGGTTGTCGGATTTGTTTTTGCGTTTCTCTTGCAGGTAACTTTACTTGCGGACGATGTCATGAAGCGATCGGAGGAAATCTCCTTCAGCAAGTTTCCTCCAATTGCTCGGTTCAATCTTGGCGAGTTACCCTGCGGACAAACTCTTAAGCTAGAACTCGAGCTTCTAAACAAAACTGCCGTAAATTATCCGGTGGTTAAGTTTCATACAACCTGCAGTTGTATAAAGGCATCACTGAAGGAAAATTCAATTCCTGCGAATGGCTCGGGCCATTTAGATGTCGAGTTAAAGACAGAGAAATCTGAGCAAGTCAGCGACCCAAAACGCCTCATGCTGATGACCTTGTTTTACTCCGAAACCGATACCATTGAGATTCGCATTGAATACCGACTTACAGGAGTTTTGTCATTTGGATCTGCGAACGCATTTGTAACGCAAGTGGCCAGGGGTTCAAAGTTAGTAGAGTTCGAAATACCCTTTCTGTTTACGTCTCCCGTGCGATCTGAGAACTTGGTTGTTACTACTGGCCCACTATTCAAAGAGTTGAATGGGAAAATCGTAGAGAGAGGTGATTCATTTAAGATTGCGTGCAAAATCAAGCTGGAACAAGAACTTACAAGTTCCATCGCAGAGCGTATTATCATTACGGATCGGGAAACAGGGCGAACTGCAAATCTTCCGGTCGTTATCGACCTTCGAAATAAGATCACTGTAGTTCCCACAGTGATTTCTTTTTCTCCCGACAACGACAAGCAAACCCGATTTGTCGGTAGAGCTATTGTGAAGTTAGATGATTCCGTTACGGTCAGCGGTGCAGGAGCGGATGCAGTTGAGCTCGAACCGGTAGTGACCTTCTCAACCAAAGAAGGACACTTAAAGGTGTTAAAGATTACGCGTGCAGGCAAAGGCGTGTATCGGGTTGATTTGGAGTGGACAAACGAAAAGCTAGACAAAACGCCTGACTTAACAAATTGCATCCCGACGCAAGCGGAATTTATAATTGAATCGCCGCTTGCTTCGCTGAACGGGAAAATTGGTTTACGGTTTTTGGGTTACTAGGTCTTTTTTGGAGTGCCAAGCATGTGGGTCTTACCAAACCGAAATGGGCTGCCCATGTACAAAAGAATTGCAATTCTCATTTGTTATTTTGTTTGTGGATCACATGGATTCAGTCAATCACATGTCAGTGACCCTGTGGCTGCCTCTACTATTCAATCATTTCTTATAAACAATAGTTGTCTAACACAATTTGATGTTTTGGTACGATCGGATTCATTCAATGACAAAAAGGGTGCGGGGTTTGCCCAGGAAGTTGAATATTGCCGTATCATCCAGGATATCCCTGGGGAGCAGTTTTTGTTTTTGAGAAAGTCAGAAAGAAAAACCGTACGGGAGGATGAAAAGGAAGCTTTAGAAGTCCGGTATTACGCTTCAAGATACGTAAAAGGAAGGCTTGAGGTACGAAGCAAGTTGGAGGATTATTCTGGGCATACTGTTAAGTTTGCTGAAGCATGCAAGTCCGTTGATTTGCCAGATATTAGACTCACAGGCATTGCTCGTTATCCAACTTCGTTCAAGACGAAGGGGTTTGATTTTGATTTGTTACTTGCTTCTGTGACCGAACCTTTGCAAAACTATCAATCGGGAGGCGCAAAAGGAAGTTTGTTGCATGTCTTTCAGCGTGTAAGCGCAGGTTCCCATATGACTGTCCAAAACTTTTGGGCGATTGATTCCAAAAGAATTGTACCGGTAAATGTCAGTCAGAAATTCTTGGTTGGTGAAGGCGCTAATTTGCAAAATATAACGAATCGAGTTGAGGACATTGCTTGGATTGATCATAAGGATTCATTGGTCGTTCAATCAATCGATCAACGACGTCGTGTAGCCGAAAGTAAACAAAATTCTGAGGGAGAGGTACTCCGGTCTAATTTCTACCAAGACACGATATATGATTTCCATTGGTTTGTTGTGAACAAACCCGTTTTCGACGAGAAAATTCTTAACGCGAGTTTACAGTCGTACGCCGATTGGATGAGCCTCGTGGATCCAGAAAAGAACCAAGCATTCGAAAGCAAACCGTAAATCCAAGTCGTCCAGCTATTTCCGAATGGTGGATTCTTCGAACAGACATGTCTATTTCCTGGGAATGGACTGATCCGAAAGTGACGGGCCGTTCTTTAAATGACGAGCCAAGAAATCGAACGTCCCCTTTCCGTTAATGGTATGCGGACCATCAAACCATTCGATTTCGCAGTCTTTAGGCGATTTGAGTATCGTTGAGTACAGCCGATTTACTTTGGCAAATTCCAACGCGACTCGTTCGTCTGGCGCTACACCATCAAAATGCCCGCGTTCCACCATGAACGGTCTTGGAGCGATCAAAGCAGCCATTTCCGCGTAATTAAAACTTCGTCCCAATCCGAACTCAAAGATCTCGTACTCGTTTGTCCAAACATAACTGTAAGGGCTTGTCGTGCTGGCGTTCTTCCATACCCAATCGTTGAAATCTGCGGAGCAAATCGATAAACAGTATTCCGGAACCAGTGCCGGAATACGCATCGCGCTTTTTCCACCGTACGACAAACCGTAGAATCCGATTCGATTTGCATCGACTTCGGGACGCATCGAGAGCCAACGCACAATCTGCTGATGCTGGGACACGATGATCGAAAAAAGTGTTCTACCAAGCGGATTGCTCTTGCGTTGCAACGTCCTGAATCGATCCTGGAACAAGTAGAGGTTTTGTGGAGCAAAGACGACGTAACCTTGCTCGACAAGTTGCACGGAAACATCATGGTAGGCGGGATGATCCCCAACGATCGTGTCCGATGGCCGCCCTTCCAGTCCGTGTTGAAAGACAACACACGGCCGATGATCGACCGGCTTTCCATCGCGTGGTATCAAGAGGACGCCATACGCGATAACTTCATCAAACACATCCAGCACTACTTCGTAACCCAGCCACTTGGGTTTGTCGTAAATAAGTCGCGTGCGCGGCTTGAGTGGAGAGAGTTCTCGCTCCCAATCGCCGATCGTCTCCTTACGAAACACTTCTCGTGCGGGCTGTATGGCAGCCGCGTAGTTGTTGGAGGCGACACCTTTTAGTTTGTCCCAAAATGGCTGCCGTTCAACTGCCGCAGACTCCAAAATCCGTTGCTGGAACCGATCCCATTTGTCGAGTGTTTCTCGCTGTCGTTGCTTGGCTGGCCCAAGTTGTTCAATGGCTCGATCCGCGACTTGAATCTTTGAGTTTTCGGTTCGTTTCTTGACACTCAGCAAATCAAGACAGAGGGAGATCGACTTGGCTGAGGGTTCCCCATTCGTTGTTGCTGAATCGGGCACTACTAGATGAAGTCGGTCGCCATGATTCGATTTTCCGGCAAGGCGACTTGCGATTGCAAATTCACGTTCCACATCCGGGAGCAAAGGTCCCGCCAACACGCCCGGTGCACCACCCTCTCCTGGTATTTCAACCGCCGGACCTGCGATCGCATCGACGATCAAATGTCGTGGAGCGATCATGGCAGCCAACTGTGCGTCACCGAAGTGGCTCAGCAAGCCTTGAACGTTTCGATGTATGGGCTCGCTCCAGACTCGTTCACGCGGTCCAAAATGGCCGGATACACACGTTGCGTCGACTCGCTCATCGACAGCTCCGGTATGTAGGGCAGCCCAGCCTCCTTCGCCCCACCCAGCGACCAAAATCGGCGTGTCCGGATTCTCCTTTTTGAAGATATCGATGGCAGCCATCGCTTCGCTCACTTGGTAGCCAAGCATATGTCGCCCCAGTACGAACGCAGACCGGTAAATAAACTCCTGATCGGTCATTTTCGAGCGTCCATTGCGAGCCTCGCGATTGCGACTCAATACGCTTGGCACAATCACCAATCCACCTTGATTTGCAAGTTGAAAAGCAAGGTCGCTGGCGTTTGGACCCATGGAGCAGAGTTGCTCGGGCATTTGTGCTGCGTCAGGGATCAGCACGCAGCAAAAACGAATGTTCGCACGCTCAGGCAGCACGACCATGCCGCTTGCATCCACACCTGAAAAAACGGGCCAACGGACTTGATGGGCCGTCGCATAGTCACTCGATGCCAATGCGATCGACTTGCCCATGACGGCACTCAATCGTGACTCGATCGCAAAGGATCCGTTTCGAATGCGTGCGTCGACCATTCCGAGTTGCTTTTGCAGGAGCTCCCGCCGCGCTGAGATGGAATCCACTTTCCCATCGACTTGTTTGTCGGGCACAGGCCATGCCGCTTCGCGCTCAACGACAGACTGATCGATTTGTCGGAGCAAGAAACGATCGACGTTTTCGACCAGTTCGGATGCGATATCCCCCTCGATCGTGAGCGGCTCGGTTTGGGCAAGACTTTGGCTATATACGTTCGATGCAAGAAGAGCAACGGTCATGGCCGCCAGCATAACCACATTGCAAAGATGCAAACACGGACGACAACGCACAGAAGACTTCATTTTGGAATCGCTTTCAATCAATTGCATGTTTGACATGCCTCAACGGCCACCATTTTCGTTCCCAGGCTCAGCACTCACTCTAGCAATAGTCAGCGCCTCCATCTACATGCCTGTGAATCCATACCGTGCTCGCGAAAGGTGGGATGGGGCTAAAGTACCCATCACGCTCCGCGTGATGGCGTGAAGAAAACATCACGCGGAGCGTGATGGGTACTTTACCGAACATCACAACATTCGCTTTAACACGCTATAATCATCTAGACAATTTGATTTTTAGTTGAATTTCCTACAAATCGCAAACTAGTCGTATCATGTTCGACTTCAGGTTCTTCGAACGCTCGGAACCGGTATCGGTTATCGAACGGAAGCTACCCCATTGGTCCCAATCGGGGGTGATCTGTTTCATAACGGCTCGCGCTCATGACTCGATGCCGAAGGCCGTCGTTGAGACATTTCTTCAGGAACGAAATGAATGGCTGTTGCGACTTGGAATCGATCCGAAGCTCGCTGACTGGAAAAGTCGCTTGGCTCAACTCGGCTGGAAAGTCGAGCTGGAATTTCTCCGGCACTTTTCCGACCGATGGAATGACGAGCTCGATAACTGCCATGGTGCTTGCGTGTTGCGGGATCCCAACTGCGCCCATATCGTGGGGAATAGTTTGCGACATTTTGACAGCGATCGTTACGAGCTGACCGATTACGTGGTGATGCCGAATCATGTGCATGTATTGGTTGCGTTTCCCGACGAAGAGTCATTGCTCAAGCAGTGCGAGTCGTGGAAGCATTTTACGGCAACCAAGATCAATCGACGGATTGGCAGCAGTGGTCGCTATTGGCAGCAAGATGGATTTGATCACTTACTTCGCTCGGATGTCCAGTTTGAGTATCTGCGTAACTACATTGCAGATAATCCGGTGAAGGCGAAACTTAAGCCAGATGAGTTTCTGCACTTTAGCAAGGATTTAAAAATGAGTGATGGGGAATCTTGAATAGCGGATGGAGGGGAAAGGGCATCACGCGGAGCTTGATGAGTACTTTAAAGTACCGATCACGCTCCGCGTGATCTCAAATATGCTTCTTATCCTTGACTGCTTTGGTGAACCGCGGAATCCGCGAGGCCCGCTCACGCATCAATTTGGGAGCCTTCGGGTCCCACGATGTACAGACTGGCGAATGGACTCTAGGGCCTGCTTCGCTTCCGCCCAGTTGGGCAAGAGTTCTGTAACTCGCTCTAAGAATGGCAAACCTTTCGCTGGCTCACCGCAGGCGTCCCATATCATACCTGTTCTGAGCAATAAATCGACATCGTCAGGACTCAGGGCCAATGCCTTTTGGTAGTATTGGATGGCGTCCCTTGGACGCGATTCCGACAATAAGTTTGCCAATAATCGATGGTACTCTACCGAATTCGTCTCGAGTGAGCAAGCAAACTCCATGTGCAGGATCGCGTCATCTAAATTGCGTTCGACGATCAGCATTGCAAGCGTAACATGTGCTCGAGCCAATTGATTATCCAGTTGAATCGCTGTCTCACAATGATCTATCGCTTCCGCCACGCGGCCGATTCCTGCCAGCGACGCACCGAGATCCGCGTGCGCGCGTGCAGAATCGGGTCTTAGCTGAACTTGTTCTTCGCAAAGACTTATCGCTTCGTCGAGACGCCCATCCTGAATCAACGAAGCCACCAAACTCGACTGTAGCTCCTCGTTATTGGGATCATTGTGGGTTGCCGCTTGGTAGTACAGAACCGCCTTTTCATAATTGCCCGTATCGAACAGCAGGTGCCCCATATTGGAGATTGCATCTGCATCTTTCGGGTCCAGCGAAAGAGCTCGATCCAAGTAATGTCGCGCCAGGTCGTATTCTCGCAGATCGATCAGCATGCCCGCATAATTGGAGTTTGCTTTGGAGTTATCGGGCTCGATTTCCAACGCGTTGAGAAAACACTCGCGGGCCTCGTCGAAGCGATTCATCTTCGAATAGATTCCACCAAGTCCAATCCAAACAGTGGTGTTTCGAGGCGATTTCGCCACGGCGTCCGTCCAAACGCTCACCTCCGATTGATAAACCTTGTTTCGTTCCCAGGTCGTAACCCCTAGCAAAAAGGCGATCAACAGAGCGATCGACAGCCCCACTTGGTTCTTAAGACGGGGCTTGAACGGCAATCTCGAAAGGAGTTGGTACGCACCCATGACGACACTTGTAATCACAATCGACAGCGGCAAATACATGCGGTGCTCGAATACAAGATCTTTGATAGGGACGATGCTCGATGTCGGTGCAAGGATGAGAAAGAAACTGCAGCCTAAGAAACTTACTTTTGGGTAACGAAAAATTCCCCACAGACTTGCGGCTAAAATCAACGTTACGAACGGGAGTTGAGGCCAAACATCGGCGACCGATCTAGCGACAGGCCAAGCATGGTAAACGCATTGCCCACTTGGCCAGAATGCAAGTCCGAGATAGTGAACGATGACGGACGATTGGCTCAATAGATAAGTCCATGAAGTCAAGCCGGGCACATTGATCAACGAACCGTTGTTATAATCCTCGGAATGGTGCAGCATCGACCATGCAAGTATCCCCCAAGTCAATGTTAGGCCAAAATAGTAGGGACTGCGTTTTGAAAAAATCTCTTGCCAAGATTTCGCAACATAGGCTCGATCATACCAAAGGACGACAATTGGAGCCGTAACCATGACTTCTTTGCAGCCCATCCCAAAGCCACAGGCGAGTATCGACAATACCGACCAAAGCCAGCCTATTCGCGATTGTTGTGATCGGATGAAGCAGTAGAGCGTAGTCAAGTAGGCAAGCCCCATTAGCGACTCAAGTCGTTGAACGATGTAGGTGACGGCCTGGGTGTTGAGTGGATGCAGAGCCCAAAGGATCGAGATCACAAATGCCGCCCAAATTGCGAATCGTCTATCCATTGAGGCATTCGATTGCAGCGTCCGGCGAACGATTCCGAACAGGACGAGTGAGGCTGCCAGGTGGATACCTAAATTGATCGCATGGTACCCCCAAACATGATAGCCGTTCACTGCGTAATTGATCGCAAAGGTATAGTGTGCAAAGGGCCGGTTCGTATTGCGCATCGCCACCGTGGGCGGCCAAAGCTGACGAATCGCAGTCTCGTCCAAAATCCTCGGAATGTCGTCAAACAAAAACGGGACTTGAAACGTGTTTGAGTATGCAACCAGACCAGCCGCAACGATCGTCGCGATGGAACTAAGGAAAAGGAAAGTGGATCTTCGCAAAGGCTCAGTCAAGATTGGCAATCGCCATACACTAAATAGATTCGGATTGGGGTAGATTCGACTCCTGCCATCATTGGCTCTTCGGAATGCAATTGCAGGGGAAATCAAATGGCATCTCACAGTCTACGTCAGCCAGATGTCAAGAAACACGATTGTATCGATAATTCGCCTGGGACTGTCCAGGAATGGGTGATCCTGACTCTTCCGAGTTGCTGCGTCTCGAACTGGCACTTAACCTCATAGCATGTCGTATCACCCTTCTGAATTGAAAATTTCGGTCGTCATCCCTTGCTACAAGGTTGGTGAACATTTGGCAAAAACGGTTGCTCGGATCGGGCCTGAGGTTTCGAGGATCTATTGCGTAATCGATGGCTGTGAAAATGGCAGCATGGAAGCAGCAAAATGGGCCCAGTCGCAAGATCGTCGAGTGCAGATCTTGTCGCATGCAAACAACCAGGGGGTCGGTCGAGCATTCATCACGGGCTATCAAGAGGCTGCCAAAGACCATGCGGACATCATCATCAAACTCGATGGCGACGGTCAGATGAATCCGGAAGAGATCCCTCAATTGATTGAACCGCTGGTACGAGGGGAAGCGGACTACGTCAAAGGAAACCGGTTCTTTCATTTGGAGCATCTGCAATCGATGCCCATCGTTCGCATCTTTGGTAACGCCGCCTTATCGTTTTTCTCGAAGCTATCGTCAGGCTACTGGAACCTATTCGATCCTACCAATGGATTTGTCGCAATTCATGCTAAGGTTGCAGAACACATTCCATGGAGCAAAGTGCATAACCGGTACTTTTTTGAATCCGACTTGCTGTTTCACTTGTACATGATTCGGGCTGTAGTATTCGACGTGCCTATGCAAGCTCAATACGGTAACGAAACAAGCGGTTTGAGCATCATCAAGACAATCTTCCAATTTCCATGTTTCCATTTCATCAATTTTGTTCGCCGCATTTTTTATTGTTATTTTTTGCGAGAGTTCAATATTGCCTCGTTAAACCTAATTGTCAGTATCGTACTGATTGGGTTTGGCGTCAGCTTTGGCACGATCAATTGGGTGCGAGGCAACGAGTTGAATCAATTGGCTTCTGCAGGCACTGTTATGTTTGCCGCGTTGCCCGTCATTTTAGGTTGGCAAGCATTGCTAGCATTCTTGGCGTATGACGTCGGAAACTATCCCAAGAAACCCCTCCAGCAAACGTTTCGGGCGTAGGATGGACTGCCAGTCCGTCTTTTTTCGGACAGCCTGGCAGTCCGTCCCACGGCGAGTCCTTGTTCGGGTTCGTATTTTTCTTTCCTGGGGTCTTTAGTACAATGAGCGACGGTTGGGGTTCTTCGGCCCCTGCTAAGCGTCGGACCAACGCCTCCACTCAACCCAAAACGAACTGGTTAAAAATTGCCTGCAGCTTCCGGTTCGCTAACCCAACCTGACAACCTCGCAAACGCAATCTCGTCTGAAGCACCAGCCCTTGAGGTCGTCGATCTTTGGAAAAAATACGGACAGAACCAAGCCCTTAGTGGTACATCCTTTTCTGTGAAGCAAGGTGAAAGGCTAGCTTTGCTCGGCCCAAATGGGGCGGGCAAGACAACCTTAATCCGGTCGATGTGTGGACGCGTAAGAGCCGATCGAGGCCAAGTCCTCTTGCTCGGTCGGTCTATCCGCGAGCCCGATGTTTTGCAAAGGATGGGTGTTATTCCTCAAGACTTAGCCATCTATTCTGACCTGACGGCCAAACAGAATCTGGAATGCTTCGGGCAGCTGCACGGGCTGCGATCTCGGAGGCTTAGAGAACGCGTGTCCTGGGCCCTCAAATGGATTGGTCTTGAAGATCGTGCGAACGACTTAACGAGCGGTTTTTCTGGCGGAATGAAACGTCGAGTCAACATCGCATGCGGCGTCTTGCACCGACCTCAGATTTTATTGCTAGATGAACCTACGGTGGGTGTCGATCCACAAAGTCGTCAACGTATCTTCGACATGCTCGATGAACTGAACCAAGAGGGGACCAGCATTGTCCTAACGACGCATCATCTCGACGAAGCGGAGACGCGTTCCGATCGAATCGTGATTATCGACCATGGCAAAGTCGTTGCCGATGGAACACTCGAGCATCTTATCGAGTCGACCATCGGTGCACGACGTCAAGTCGCAATCGAAGCGACAGGATTGCTCATGGCTGCTCCATCCGGACTGGAATGGGACGCGTCCCGGAATCGATTTGTTTGTTTGGTCGATAACGTCGCAGAGGAGCTGCCGCAGATTCTGGACCGTTTCCAACGCGCAG
The DNA here is from genome assembly GCA_945870455.1 of Pirellula staleyi DSM 6068. Classification (GTDB taxonomy): domain Bacteria; phylum Planctomycetota; class Planctomycetia; order Pirellulales; family Pirellulaceae; genus JBKCUI01. Next base: position 16,149 of record CAMBSL010000015.1, read on the forward strand.
GTGGTGTCGTCACCGACCTTGAAGTTCACCAACCTAACCTACACCACGTCTTCTTGCACTTAACGGGCAAGGAGTTGCGTGAATGACCGATCCAAAAAGTCTCGCCAAGGAACGCAACGTATGATTCGGACGGTCATCCAAACAAGCTGGAGACGACTGCGCAACAACCCCTCGGAGTTATTCCTCACGTTTATTGTTCCGATGGTTTTCTTCAGCATCTTTGCACTTATTTTTGGATCGAGAGATGCATCGTCATCAACGCCCAAAATCAAGATCGCGATCAGCAATGAATCGCCTTCGGAATTGTCCGAACGATCGGTTCAACTGCTTGAAGAGCAATCGTCACTTCGAATATCACCGCCCAACCCATCGCGTGGTTCGAAATCGAACCCATCCAAATCCCCGACCTTCAAGCGAGAAACGGCCCAAGATCTTGTGCGACGGGGAATGGTATCTGCGGCCGTTGTTTTTTCCGCACCGAGGAAAAGCAATCCTTCGGATGATTTGCCTAAGGTCGAGATCATGACGGATTCGTTCGACCAGGTCGCCTCCCAGGTACTCGCTGCGATCGTTCAAAAAGCGGTCATGACGGCGAACGCCGAAATTGCCAAAACGAAATCGCCCGACCCAGGAAGCGAACCGATGTCGAATCCTGTTGTATGGGCGAGGCACAACAACGCAATGGCGACTGGTGCCAATTTTCCTCAGCCACCCGTAGTGGAGGTTGTCGACGTGATTGGAGGCAAAAAAGCCAATCCTGTGGTCGCCATGTATGCATCTGGAATTGCAGTCATGTTTTTATTGTTCAGCGCAACGACTGCGAGCGGATCTTTACTCGAAGAACGCGAAAACTCAACCTTGGACCGGTTGCTCTGCAGTCGTCTAACCATGGATCAACTTTTGCTTGGCAAGTGGGCTTACTTGACAATCATCGGTGCGATACAAATGTCACTCATGTTCATTTGGGGGGCCTTGGTCTTCCGAATTGATCTGTTAAATCATCTCGAAGGTTTTGCCGCCATGACCCTGGTGACAGCCGGTGCCGCTGCCAGTTTCGCTCTGATGTTGGCTGCGATATGCCAGTCTCGCATGCAGTTGGGGTGGGTTTCGACCATCGTCATTTTGTCGATGAGTGCCCTCGGCGGAAGCATGGTTCCAAGATACTTAATGAGTGAAAACATTCAGCGAGTTGGCCTGTTGACTTTCAACGCCTGGGCGCTCGAAGGATACAACAAAGTCTTTTGGCGCGAGTTGCCGCTGAACGAACTCAGTATGGAATTGGCAGTGCTAACGACTTGCGGTTTTGTATTCATCTTGGCGGCTCGCATCTTTGCCATCCGCTGGGAACGCTCATGAGTCCAGTTTGTCCGCTCTCAGAACAGGAAGTACTACGCCGACCGTACTTTCGATTGCAGGATCAGTGGCAACGTATTGCACGTTTGCCAGAAGGGGATCGCAAGCAAGCCGACACGCAACGCTGGCATCACGCTGCCGCCCAAGCACGCGAGCAATTCGCCAACCGTCGCAACACAAAATACACGATAGCTTACGATGCCGACCTTCCCATTTCGGCATACCGAGACAAAATCATCGATTTGCTTGTTCACCGACAAGTCCTCGTTCTATGCGGTGAAACAGGTTCGGGCAAAAGCACGCAACTTCCAAAGCTCTGTTTGGAAGCGGGCTTCGGCAAAACGGGATGGATCGGCCATACGCAACCGAGGCGGCTTGCAGCCCGTTCGATCGCTCATCGACTGGCAGACGAGCTCGACACCAAAGTCGGGGACGTCGTAGGCTTTAAAGTCCGATTCAACGATCAAACTCAGAATGCGAGTTTGATCAAACTGATGACCGATGGAATCTTGTTAGCCGAGGTTCAGCGGGATCGATTTCTGGATTCGTACGATTGCATCATCCTAGACGAAGCACACGAACGGTCGCTCAATATCGACTTGTTGATGGCGTATCTACAACGTTTGCTCCCGCGTCGACCGGATCTGCGCATCGTAATAACAAGCGCTACGATTGACGCCGAACAATTCGCCAATCACTTCCAAGACGCCATTGGTCCAGCCCCCATCGTAACCGTCGAAGGCCGCGGTTTCCCAGTGGATGTACGATATCGCGGTGCATTGAGCGTTCGCGAATCCAACATCTCCAACCGAGGCTCAACTGCAGCCGACAACAGCCCCAATGCAACCGATGATTTCGATTCCGTCACTCAACGTTTTTGCGATGCCGTCGACGAACTACTTTCGGAAGGCCGTGGCGATATTCTGTCCTTCTTTCCAACCGAACGTGACATCCGCGACGCGGCCAAACAGTTGCGAGGACACTTGACCAACCGAGGGCTTCACCAATCGATCGAAGTGCTGCCGCTCTATGCAAGACTGACAGAAGCCGAACAGCAACGCGTGTTTCAGCCGCACCGCATGCAACGCATTGTCCTCGCGACCAATGTGGCCGAAAGCTCAATCACCGTTCCTGGGATCCGATATGTCATTGACACCGGCACAGCCCGGATCTCGCGATTTGCGGCCAAAAGCAAAGTCCAACGACTCCCAATCGAGCCCATATCTCAAGCCTCATGCAACCAACGCTCGGGTCGTTGTGGTCGCCTGGGGCCCGGTATTGCCATCCGTTTGTATGATGAGTCCGATTATTTGTCTAGGTCTGCGTTTGCGACCCCTGAGATACGCCGCAGTGATTTGGCGTCGACGATCGTGCACATCAAGTCCCTCGGCATCGATGACATTGAATCGCTGCCTTGGCTTGACCCACCCCGCCCCGATGCGGTGCGAGAAGGCATGAATGTCCTTCGTGAGCTTTCCGCAATTGATGAAACAGAACGACTGACGGAGACGGGCCGCAAGCTTGCAAGATGGCCCGTGGACCCTCGCGTCGGTCGCATCCTTATCGAGGCCCAGCGCAATGGCTGCCTCAACGATGCGCTCATCATCGCGGCTGCGATGGAAACGCAAGATCCCCGCGTTCGTCCACCTGAAAAAGCCGCCGCTGCTGACGAAGCACATCAAAAATTTCGTGACCCGAATAGCGATTTTCTTTCCTTCCTTCGAATCTGGGATTTCTATCATAAGCTTCGAGAACAACTTGGACGTTCTCGCTTAGAAAAGGCCTGCCGCGACTCCTTTCTCTCGCTCGTTCGTATGCGAGAATGGGCAGATGTCCACCGCCAGTTGCTTGAGCAATGCAAGGAAATGAACTTGAACGTTGGTAAGCGGAAAGCGCAATTGCCGGAAATTGCTACTTTGACGGACGACAACTCGCGGAACGTCCAAAAACAACGCGTTGTACCGAATCCAACATCACCGAATCCAACATCACCGAATCGCGAATCATCGCGGCAGCCGGTAGCCAAAGGTCTGCCGGAAGGTTATGAGTCGTTGCATTCCGCTTTGCTCAGCGGCCTTCTGTCGAATATCTCTATGCTTGAGGATGTAGGAAAGTACAAAGGAGCCCAAGGTCTTGAGGTCAATATCTGGCCAGGGTCAGGTCTCAAGCAAAGTCGCTCCAAGTGGATCGTTGCAGGCGAGTTGATCGAAACCACACAACGCTATGCTCGTATGGTTGCTCGAATCGAGCTGGACTGGATTGAGCGATTGGCCCAGCACTTGATCAAATACAGTTTCGACGAACCGCACTTCAGCCAGAAACAAGGGAGTGCGCTCGTCGTGAGGCGAGGCTCTCTCTACGGCTTGCCAGTCTCGCCTCGCGTCTCCGTGCCTCTGGCGCCCATCGATCCGGCCTTGGCTCGCAAGCTGTTGATCGAACAGGGACTTGCCGAAAATGAACTTGTTTCGCGAGCCAAGTTTTGGCAGCACAACCAATTGTTTCTTGAACAAGTGAAGGAACTTGGTAACAAAACGAGGCGCCGTGATTTGGTGATCGATCCGTTTGTGTTGACCGATTTTTATCGAACGCGTATCCCTGCGTTTGTGGTCGATCGGGTGACTCTCGAAAAATGGGACCGCACGCTTTCCCAACCTGCAAAAGGTGAGTCTTCGGCCAATCTACCACAGGGCGACTTGGTTAAGTCTCCCTATTTGAGTTGGGAAGCTATCTCGGTCGATCTGGATAAACAAGAAGTTGAGGAACAGTATCCTGAGAAACTCGCAATGGGTGTCAGTCAATTGCCGCTTCGCTATCGCTACGAGCCTGGCGATCAAGCTGACGGTGTAAGCCTCGTCGTGCCACAGTCGATCGTGCATCAGTTGCACCACGAACGGCTGGAATGGCTCGTCCCAGGTTTGCTTGAAGAAAAACTGGCGTGTCTAATCAAATCGCTTCCGAAACGATTGCGCCGCCAGCTGGTTCCGGTGCCGGACACCGTCAATCAACTGCTACCAAAGTTGATTCAAAAGCAACAACAGCAGGCCCCTTTTTGGAAATCGCTGTGCGAGATCGTGTCCGAATTCATTCGAGAACCGGTCAAACAGTCTGACTTCGACTTGCAAAGTCTACCCGAGCATTTGCGAATGCGGGTTGAGTTGGTCGATGACAAGGGCAAGCCCATTCAAGCGAGCCGGGATTTGGTCGATCTTCAGCAATCCCAGATGGCAACGGCATCTGCCGCAAGTTCGACAATGAGTCCTGAACAAAAAACAAAGTACGATTGGTCGCGGTCATCGCTGGAGACTTGGGATATCGAAACTCTGCCCAAGTCGGTTGTCGAACTGCGTGGCGGTGTGCGGATGAATCGATTTCCGACATTGGTGACAGACAAGGACAAGATCCGAACGGAGCTAGTGGATCATGAGCCCTTTGCGGAACAATTGTTTCGAAGGGGAATGACGACGCTGTTTGCAAGGATCGAACGACGCGAGATTCGAAGTCAGATTCAGTTCTTACCTCAATGGTCATCTTGCTCGCTTTGGTTGTCCGATCGTTATGCTGGGGATCGGTTGCGAGAACTGGTTGGTGACTTGATCGCCCGCCTGGCTTTTATCGATACGAATTGGACGAGCGAGCAACTCACACCAGTGTTTCGCACACGTGTCGAATTCGATATCAGTCGGCTGAAAAGGCTCGAGCGGATCGCGGGCGCGGCAGCGGAAGTGGGGCGCTGGTTACCTCGATTCGCGGAGGCCAACTTCAAAGTGCGTTCGCTTATGGAAAAGGCTCCGGCCAGTTGGTCATCCAATGGTCAATCGGTTCGAGACCAACTTGCGGCTTTATTCGATGAGTCGCTTTCTTACTTGACACCATGGTGCTTCGTCCGCGAAACACCCCGGTTCTTGCAAGCAGTAGCCGTCCGACTGGAGCGGTTGAAAACGATTGGGCCCGTCAAAGACTTGGAGATGGATGCAATTGTGTCTCGATATTGGCAGTGCTACCTTGAGCAGCTTGCAAGAGCACAGCCACCACAAACGGTAATGCAATCCATCCCAGCCTCAAATGGGGCGAGACTCGAAGCTAACGGAAAGTTGTTGGAGTATCGATGGTTGATTGAGGAGTTGAGAGTTTCGCTACACGCACAGCAACTAGGTACGCGCGTAAGCGTTTCTCCTAAGCGGCTGGACAAGCTATTAATCGCTTGCGAATCCTCAGTTGAGTTCCTCTGACAACGGTAGATCGTGTAGCGATTCGAGTCCGATAACTTCTAAAAAACGGTCGGTGGTAAAATACTGTGGCGTCGGCCCCGCGTCGGTGGTCGATTTTTCGACCTTCAACAAGCCTTTTCTGACAAGTAAGCTAAGCATACTTGCGGCTGGCTGATTCCATTGTTTCTCGAGCCCCTCCCGTGTGATGCCAGGTTGGTATGCAACCAACGCGAGGCAGTCAATCGCAGCTTGCGTCAGTTGTGTCTCTTTGACTTTGCCATAGAACCGGTCTCGAACCAAATGCATTTCAGAGACCAATTGCATCCGAAAACCCCCAAGCTCGCGAACAATCTCGACAACATGTCCATGCTCTCGATAAAGCCTATTAAGTTTATCGATCGATACGTCGAGTTCGGCCGCTGTGACTCCTCGAAACAGTTCCATCAATTTGACAATGGATAGCGGTTGATTGTTGCTCGAACCAAGAAATAGCATGGCTTCAAGAATAGACTCCGGTGTCACGGGAATTCCATCGGACTCATCGACGATTGGGGCGGAAAGCATTTGCTCTAGCGGTGGTGTGCTTGGTGCGTCGACACCCAATTGTCCATTCCCTTCACTCGAAACAACTTGACTCGATTCCGTTGCTGTGGAGGTCGATTGCCCAAGGGCATTCGCGTAAGCAGTGCCGAGCTCTTCTAGCGAAAACCCGTCTGATTCATCATTGATGTCCTCATCGAACTCATTGGGTTCAACTCGCTTTACGCCCTTGCTTCCAAACATTAAGCTTGAATCCTCGCCGACATGCATCCAACTCCGAAAGTCTCTATGGACGAGTAACTGCTTTTGGAGCAACGATTTCTGGTTTCAGCGTTTCGATGGAGATACTTCCTGGAACGGAAGCGGGTAGGCCAAACGAGTTGGTCGGTGGTGTTGGCCGAGAAGCCTGTACCACATTGGAGCTGTTCGAAGTCGGCTTTGCATCCGCCGAGTTGAGCATATCTGCGATGGCAGGTGCAGCGATTTTAGCTGGGATGGCGTACGACGAGACGCGGCCTGCTCTGGCAATGTTGATTCCGATCGCGTTTCCGTAGATATCGATAACGGGTCCACCGCACTGATTCGGAGCAAGGACGGAATCGTGCTGAATCACTTTTTGGAATCCAGTTGCTCGCGCACTGATCTCACCGTTTACTTCCATTTCGGTTGGATCGAGAAGCGCTTGATTGAGATCCATCATCTGGGCCGTCAAGGATTCTGTGTTTCCTGCGCGTTGAATTCCGACATCCACTCGTTGTCCGGCGGCCAGACCACCGAGTCGATCCAGAACTTCTTTACGTGTTATGAGTGCATCGCCATTGATTCGGTGAATAACATCCCCTGCTCGAACTCCGGCTCGATCGGCACCACTGCCTTCGACGACGTTTTCGACTAACGCACCTTTCCCACTAGCGGGTGGCTCCCCCAGGGTAACGCCAAGCACGGCGCGTGCGCGGGGCACGTTTCTGCTCGAAACACTTAAGACCCCAATGGCAACCGGCAAATTTCGATTGTCGGAACTTATCAACCAACCGCCTACAGGGACATCGGCAGTTGTATCCCACTCGATCACAGGAAGACCGCTTCGTTCGATTTTGATAAGTGCTAAATCCAGGTCGCCGCGACGCGTTTTAACCATCCCTTCGGCCTTGGATCCGTCGAACAATCGTACGTCGATCTTGCCATCCGGAACTTCGCTCGATTTGGTAACAATCCAGCCATCTGTTGAAACGGTCGCGCCGAGGGCGATTTGCCGGTTCTTTTCGAGGATCTGAACAGTGGACTTCCAGTGATCGCCGACCGATTCACGAAAGGCCTTCAAAGTCGCGAACTGGTTGCGTTGATTCGCTCGATTGATCCCATCTTGCGATTCTCGACCAAATCGAGAGTTTCCTCGTTGCTGAATCAATCGGGATTTGGTTTCGAATTCCGAGTCGAAGTGCTGCACGGAGGGTTCGTGCGATCTGTCAGACTCATCATGATCTCGTGAGGCATCCGAGAAAGACCAACATGGTTCGATTGAACGAACCGAATTCAACAGATCTAGAGTTGGATCATCCAAGCTTGCGTAGGTTACAACGCTAGCTGCGACGGTTCCGCCAACAATCCATGAGAGCCAATTCTTCATCTAGGCTTGCCTTCGGTTGCTAAAAAAACGATTTGCTGAAGTGGTGATTATAGTCACGGTTGGGCCGACAATGGAAACACTTTGTTTTCTATTCACGGACGCCCACGACAAGCCGTAATGATTTTTTGAGTCCGTCCCTTTGCAGTTCGACTACGACTTGCTCGCCCGGCGTAACGGAATCAACAGCTTCCTTGAGATTGTCGAAGTTTTGGACAGTCAAACTATCGAACTTGAGAATGATATCGCCGGCTCGGATGCCCGCTTTGTCTGCAGGCCCACCTGCGTCGACGAGAGCGATTTTGCACATATCGATGCTTGCTGGGTCTGTCGCCCCGCGAACTCCGATCGCAGGCTTGAAGCCCGGCAAGGTGCCCCATGCTTCGTTTTTTACCAGTCGGTCCCAGCTTTCGGCGAAGACGTCGACGGGTACATGCATATTGTCATCTACATCGACACCGATCCGACTGTGGATCCCGATCAGTTCACCATTGAGATTAAACAAAGGTCCGCCGCTATCGCCACCGATCAGGGCGCAGTCGGTAATCAGCGTGGAGGGTAAGAATTTCAAAAGACGCCCCACACGTAAAACGGCAGGCCGATCCGGTGTCCATCCACCTGGATGCCCCGTCGCTAGGCACCATTGTCCTTTTTTCAGGTCAGATGAGATGCCGATCGTCGCATGGGGCCAAGGGTCGAGCTTTGCGTCGCGCGTGGGTTTTGTGATAACAACCAAGCCTGCATCCATGTTCCGATTGACCCCCATCGTCTCCCCTTCGATTCGCGTTCCATCCTGCAGGATGATATTGATGCGTTGTTTGGGGCGACCCGCCACATGAGCTGCGGTCAATATATAGCCATCTCCGGTGATAATCACTCCGCTTCCCTGTGTGCTACCATGCTGCAGATTGACAGTCACGGCGTTGATCTTTTCTGCAACTTTGGCCTGTTGATTTTGAAGCGCGATGAGCTCCAATTTGCTCTTGGGTTCGTTGCCGCGAAGAACACTTTCGAGACCGGGCTCGACGCGTACCGAAGTAATTCCGGTAGTCCGTTCAGGGATTTTGAAGTCCGAGTTCGGCAACGAGGGCTTGAGCATCGAACGTTCGAGCGGCTTGGACTGCGCCGATGGTTGCCGGAACTCTTGAGCTGAAACGACCGACATTTGCGAAATCACTTGGAATCCCGTCGCTGCCAGCACTAGCCAAAAACTAGGGCGTGAGCGTCGATTCGCAAAGTTGCACCATTCTCTTGGCAAGGTAGACTCCATACAATGTTCGTCGCAATCATTCCAAGGACAATCCGCACAATACGTCGTGCGGGTTTGATTATTCGCTAACAATCTCAAAAATGAAACCCGTTTGTCTCAAGAAACTTCAGAAAGCAACCGGCCCCGCACTAAAATGCAGGGGTTTTGTAGCGATGGTGCCGATTTAGTCATGGGTGACGGACTCGATTTGGGGCAATCCTGATGACAACGAGATTGATCGCGGGCTGCGGCTACGTCGGAATGCAGGTTGCTGCGAAATGGCTTCAATCGGGCGATAAAGTCTTTGCGTTTACCCGCGATAGCACTCGATCGGACGAACTTGGCAAACTAGGTATTCGGCCGATTCTCTGGAACTGGATTCCGGGAAGTCTACCCATCGACCAAGATAACTGGAGTGAATTGCGAAAGTGCATGGCAACATCCGAACCCTCGACGCTGCTCGTTGCCGTTTCACACGCTCCACAGCCCGACATGGATCCTCGCGAGACTCACACGCGCGGGCTAGTTAACCTGAAACACGCACTGCTAGCTGCCGATTCTCGCAACACTGTGGATTGGATTTATCTGTCCACAACGGGAGTATTCGGTAACACTTCCCCAGGCGAATGGGTTGATGAAAAGTCGAAAGTTGGTCCGAATCGCCCAGGCTCGATTGCAGCCTGGGAAGCAGAACAATGGCTTGCCAATAATCTGGAATCCAATAGGGTTGTGGTCTTGCGGCCAGCAGGAATCTACGGTCCCGGTCGCGTTCCACGATGGCAGTCCATTCGTGATCAAATGCCTTTGAAAGCGGATCCGGATAGCTATTTGAACTTGATTCATGTGGCCGATTTGGCGTCGATTGTGGTTTGCGTCTCTAAACAAAAGACGATCGGAAGCCTCTATTGTGTTAGCGATGGCCAGCCTGTCCTTAGACGTGAGTACTACGAATTTATCTCGCAGTTGGGAAATTGGCCCCCTCCGGTTTTCGAAACGCTCGAATCAAACTCGACGAGCAATACGACTTCGCGAAGTGATGGCAACAAGCGCATTAGCAATAATTGCATTCAAAATGAGCTGTCCTATCCGTTTCTTTTTCCGTCCTATCGCGAGGGATTGCGATCTCTCCTTGAAGGATTGGGAAAAACTTAGCAAATGGCTCTGAAAATGGCAGTGAAACAGATGCGTAAGCGTTGCTCAATTGCAACTGTGCACTCTAAAATCTGTGTGCTACACAATCACAGACCAATCTGAAAAACTCCAGAAATAATTAATGCTTCAGCGAAAACCAATCTTTCCAAATGTTATTGAGATCAATGTCCAGGCTGGTCACATGATCGGCTGTAACGTGTACTTGATCTACGACGCCGATGAATGGGCGTTGATCGACATTGGATACGAAGACTCCGTTGAGGAAGTTATTGATTTAGTGAGAGAACTGGACTTTCCTCTTTCGAAATGCAAATCGCTGATCGCAACGCACGCAGATGTGGATCACAGTCAGGGTTTCGCAAAGGCCAAACAACTTCTCAAGACTTCGATTACGGCGCATCCCAAAGCGGCCGCCCTACTAGAAGCGGGTGACCGTGTTCAAACCTTTGCCGAAATCCATGCCCAGGGAATTAGCGAGTCCATGCCTCCCGTGACAGTCGAAAAACATGTTAACAATGGAGATGTCATTAAGATTGGCAATATTGAGCTTGAGGTTTGGTCGACTCCCGGGCACGCCGATAGTCAGTTGGCTTTTCGATTAAACAGACTCTTGCTCAGCGGTGACAATATCTATCGAGACGGCGGAGTTGGAGCAATCGACGCCCATCATGGCAGCGATATTCCATCCTTCATCAAGTCGCTAGAACGAATCCGCGATGCGGACATCGATTGGCTTTTACCGAGTCATGGTCCCTATTTCCGAAAGGACCCGTCTATGATTGAAAAGGTTCTGTCGCGGTTGCAAAGCTACTTGCATTTGTCCGATTTTGGTACTTGTGCGATTGATTGGCCGTTGATTCGGCAATGGGAACAAGAGATTGCCGAGGGGCGGCTGCCCGCGTAATTACGGCTAGTGCTTTTGGTTAAGCGAAGGAAGCAAAGTTAGTTGAGGCCAAAAAACTCCGCCAAGAATCGTATCCTCGGCTCTAAGGGAATGATTCTTATAATTCTCTTTGCGGTCACTGGTTTTCTAGGTTTGCCGCTCTTGTGGATGAGTCCAGCTTTTTCGCGCAGCGAAAAAGCTGTGTGGTCGGTCATCAATGTCTTGTATACAAGTCTCATGATTGCCGCCTGTGCGGCAATCTGCTGGTGGTCCTACAATCGAATCCTTGGAATCTTCTAGCCATCCCATTCCTCCCATTCCCTAAAAACAACGCAGTCTTCTTGAATTAACTTGAGTTTTGGATATCCTCAGTAACCTATTGTTCTCGCTGCGAGGTAACGCAGTTTAACCCATGGAACCGGAGGAACGTCATGAGTAATACATTGAAATGGTTGTCTGGATCAACGCTCGTTGCGTTGCTTTTTGCAGGTGCGGGCGCGGTGAATGCGGGCCATGGCTCAAGCGGAGGTAGCAGCGGCGGGTACGGTTCAAGCGGCGGTTATTCTGCTGGATATGGTTCAAGCGGCGCCTACTACGGCGGTTCTTCCGGCGGCGGTTCTTCCGGCGGCGGTTCTTCCGGCGGTGGTTCTTCAGGGGGCGGTTCTTCGGGCGGTCACGTTGGACCGTTGCGTCGACTTCACGCTAAAATCCATGACCATGTTCATGCGAAAATGGCTGCGCGCTCAGCCTATTATGGCTCATCCGGCGGATCTTCGGGTGGCGGATCTTCGGGTGGATACGCTCCAGTGCGTTATTCCTCGAGCTACGGCAGTTCGGGTGGCGGATCGCATGGTGGCTCATACGGCGGTGGCTCATACGGCGGGGGCTCGTCGGGAGGTGGCTCATCGGGAGGTGGCTCATACGGCGGTGGCTCATACGGCGGTGGCTCATCGGGCGGGGGCTCGTCGGGAGGGAGTGTCTATTATGGCAGTAGCTATTCCTCCGGTGGTTCGTTCGGTAATTCTTACGGCGGCAGCAGTTCCGGTTCATCGCTGAACTACGGCAATTTCGAAGGGACTGCACCGTCAGTTCCGATGGAAAGCGGATTCAGTGGATATAGTCCGATTATGTCGAGCTCTGCTTCGGTAGCCCAATCCTCAAACAAGTTGGCGTCCGGCGTTACCATTCAGCCAAACGAAGTTCATCTGACGGTGAAATTGCCCGAATCGGCCAAGGTTTTCGTCAACGGAAACTTGACCACAACGACCGGCGATCTACGACACTTTGTGAGCCGTGATCTAAAAGAAAACGAAGCCTATCGATTTGAAGTAAAAGCCGTTTTGACCAACGAAGACGGCTCTGAAGTCTTTCAAAACAAGACAGTCGTGGTCAGTAGCGGCTTTGGGGAAATGTTGACGTTCGATATGAAGAAGGCAGATGATCCGGTCGAAACGATTTTGACTTTGAATGTCCCAGAAAATGCTAAGGTTGTTTTGGCCCAAAACGCTACAAAGTCGGATGGCTCGTCGCGGGTCTATCGGACCAAACAATTACGCGAAGGCGAAGCATGGGATGACTACAAGATCGAGGTGACATACGAAGGCGTTACCAAGGAAAAGACCATCCGACTGATCGGTGGCGATAAGTTGGAGCTAAGTTTCAAATTTGATTCCGAACACAACGCGAACAAAGTTGCTTCCAATTAGGGTCTCACGTGGGCTGGATGGGTGGGACAGGTTCCATCTCGAGAATGGAGAACATCCAAAACTTGAAAACCTCGGCCTATCGGCCGAGGTTTTTTTGAGTTCCGATTTTCATCCGATACGATTTCGATGGTTAGGTCAATATTACGTGGGAATCTCTCAAATCCGATACCAGTTTGGCTTGAATGAGCATGTGTGAGTTCGTTACACTGTGCCGAGATTAAAGCGAATCGACTTGGGTTGTTCGTGAACCCGAGAGTCAAGCTCCTCTTACTTTGAGTATTTGAAATTCTAATGGTACGATCAGCGCTCATCACAGGTATTACGGGTCAAGACGGATCGTATTTGGCAGAACTATTGCTCGAAAAGGGCTACTTAGTACATGGATTAGTTCGTCGATCGAGCAGTTTTTCGACCGGCAGAATTGATCACCTTTATCGCGACATCCACGAAAAGCCTCAATTGTTGCTGCATTACGGAGATTTGACGGACGGCCAAGCGCTCACCAACTTAGTCCAAGAGACTGAACCGGACGAGATCTACAATCTTGGGGCACAAAGTCATGTTCGCGTTTCATTCGACCAGCCTGTTTATACCTTGATGAGCGATGGCGTTGGTTCGCTAAACGTGCTGGAGGCCGCTCGGTTGTTGAACAAGCGAAAACAAGTTCGGGTGTATCAGGCCAGCAGTTCGGAAATGTATGGCATGGTGCTTGAAACCCCGCAAACGGAAAAGACGCCATTTAACCCACAGTCTCCGTACGCTTGCGCCAAGGTATACGCATTTTTCCAAACGATCAACTACCGTCGCAGCTACAACATGTTTGCATGCAACGGCATTCTTTTTAATCACGAATCACCGCGTCGGGGTGAAACATTCGTAACTCGCAAGATTACGCGAGCGGCGACTCGCATCAAGCTAGGACTACAACAGAAACTTTTTCTTGGGAATTTAGAGGCAAAACGAGATTGGGGTTATGCCAAGGATTATGTGGAGGCGATGTGGATGATGTTGCAGCAAGACGAACCCGATGATTTTGTGATCGCCACGGGTGAAACTCGCACGATTCGGGAATTCTTGGATCTGGTTTTTGGCCAACTCGATCTCGACTGGAGTAAGTACGTTGAAGTCGATCCAAGGTACTTCCGACCGGCTGAAGTAGATCTGCTGCTCGGCGATGCAAGTAAGGCAAAAAAGAAGTTTGGTTGGACAGCAAGGACCGACGTTCGGGAGCTTGCAAGGATCATGGTTGATCACGACCTCGAACTTGCACGTCGAGAAAAACACGACCAAAAATTTGTTAATGCATAGAAGCGTGTCTTGATTCTGGGGAGGGGGATTTGCTAGTCTCCCACGGTATGCATGCTAGCGAATTCGGCGCGACGTGCTTTCATCCCATCTTCGTTTTCATGGTCAAGCAGCTATGTTTCTGCGCACGCTTTTGATAGTAGGAATGTTTAGTTCCGCCATTGCTGCTTGCACGCAGGTACGCGGCGACGACTTGCCTTCGAAACAGGTTTTTGTGCTGCTGCAGAACGGGAATGTTCTGAAAGGTCAAATTTCGAAACAAACCGATCGTATTGCTATCATGATCGATGGGAACAGCACGTTGTTGCTCGATCCAAAGCAGATTGAGCATGTTGGTCCTACGCTCGAATCGCTCTATCTTCATCAGCGAGCAGGTGTTCGAACATGGGGGACTGGGGAACATTGGCATCTCGCCCACTGGTGTATCCAGCAGAATCTAATCGATCACGCCATCGAACACTTCCAAGCCCTCGAGAAGACGGTATCCGGTTCGCCTCGATTCAAACAGCTTGAACATCTGCTTCGCGAAGCGTTGTTAAAGAGTAAAAATGAGAATCAAACCGTTGAGACCAGCCCGAGCGAAGTCGTTCAAGCCAGCGCGGAAATACCGAAGCAATCGCCTCCGCTGCTTGAACGCAATCGCCCCGAGGAATGGACCAATCGCGAAATACCTGGCTACATTCGAAAGACATTTCAGACTTCGGTCCTACCCATTTTGGTAACTCGTTGCGGACAATCCGGTTGCCACGGGTTGCTGGGGAAATCCGATTTTCATGTTTATCAGCCCGTGGGTGATCAAGCCCTAACGGTTCTAGCCAACGACTTGCATGAAGTGCTTCGGTACATCGATAGCGAACGTGTCCAAGATTGCACGTTATTGGAGTATGCGACCAAAGCCCATGGAATTATGAGAAACCCAAGTCTTAATCCAGCGAAAGAGAGCGATCGCGGACATATTGATCGCATCAATCAGTGGGTGAAATCTCTGGCCTTATCCCAACGAATGGAAACGACGATGCCAGCTCAATACCCAAGTGCAGCGATCCCAGCGCAAACCGCTAACGCCTCAACGGTCACACAGGCTATCGCAATGGTGCCGGTCCCGCAAAACACACGTTCATCTCGGGCGTCGCTTGGAAAGTCGGACGATTCTCGAAATCATGATGCGAAACTGTCAAAACCCGCCAAAACCGCAGCGCCTGCGGTTTTTCTGTCTGGATCTGAGATCGCGGACCTTGAGTCGACCATTGAAAAGCTTGAGCGGAAGTTCAATGGAACGGACGCCGGTGAGTCGTCTGCCAACAAAGATCCGTTCGATGTCGATTCTTTCAATCGCAAGTTTCGTTAACCAAATGGGCTGAGGACCAGGCAGAACTGCCAAAGTCGGCCGATTGCGGCGTCGATGGAAGTTTTGCGAAAAGAAACCTTTCTGGTAAACTATCTGCTTGATTTGACCAACAGACATCGAATTCAGAAAGTTCCAATCATGAGCACGGGAGAAGGATCCTCCATCTCGTTTGAGACCATGCGAGGCCGCAACTACCCAACCATCCGCCAATTCACCGTTTTCCTTGAGAACCGAGTTGGCCAACTTCTGGAAGTCGTGCGGCGGTTTGAGGGTACGGGAATTCGCATCGTGGCCCTTTCGATAAACGATTCCGCAGAATGCGCTTTTGTTCGATTCTTGTTAAGCCACCCCGAACGCGGTCGCGAAATCCTTGAACGTGCCGGGCTCGCGATCATTGAAAGCGATCTGATCGGAGTAGAACTGCCCGATGGGGGACAACCGTTGCTGCAAATATGCACGGCCTTGCTGCAAGCTGAAATCAACATCATTCAGGCTTATCCACTTATCTTTCGACCGCGTGGCGAACCGGCTGTTGCAATCATGGTCGACAATACAGAGCAAGCCCTTGAGACTCTTGCTCACAAGGGTTTTAGAATGATTACCGAAGGGGATTTGCTTGATGAAACTTGCTAGTGCTCCACGCGTGCTTGGAATTACCGCTGGTCTCTTGGCGGGTACGATTGCAGCCCTCTACTTTCGTGGACCGTTCACCACCATTGAAAAAGCAAAACGAGCACCGACGGAACACAACGTCCCTTCGATGGACGTCGATGACAATGACCCGTCTGCACGAACACAAATCCCCGACCCAGGCCGCCGCGATGCGATCAAGCAGCTTGTTGAGGGTGCAAAGAAAGAGAAGGGTTGGCTGACCGAGTTTGAGTTGACCGAACGCAGTGGCAAAACGCTCAAGTCCGAAGACCTTCGCGGCGAACCTTATATCGCATGCTTTTTCTTCTCAACCTGCCCTGGTACTTGCACTCGCCAAAGCAACAAAATGCAATTGTTGCAAAACAAATTCAAAGGTAAGCCAATCAAGTTTGTGAGCATTTCTGTCGACCCAGAAATAGATACACCGGAAGTGCTCAGCGCGTACGCGGACAAGTTTCAAGCGGACAAAGATAGATGGTTGTTTTTGACCGGACCCATCGACACAATCGTCCGAGTCGGCACCGAGAAATTTTTCCTAGGTGGAGTTGAAAAGCGAGGTCACCCAGATCGCTTTTGCCTCGTTAACTCCACAGGCGACTTGGTCGGCTCCTACATCTGGTTAGATCAAGAAGAGTTTGAACAGTTACTAGCACACACGAACGAGCTGCTGGAACGCAAAAACCCGTAACGTGTAAGCATCGCGAAATTCTTCCCCCCATTCCTCGCATCCTGCTTTTTCATATGTCCGACATCGATATTCACCAACAACTACAATCCGCACTCGAGTCCTTCAAGGAGCCCGAAAGTGGTCGTGCCATTTCAAAGACAGGCCAAGTCAGCGATTGGACGGTCTCGGAAGGAGTGGTTGGTTGTCGCCTAAGCTTGACCTCCATGATGCAGCCCATCGCAACCGAAATTGCAGACTCGCTCCGCGATCATTTGCTTGCATCGGTCACTGGAATCAAGCAAGTCAACGTTCAGCTCGATGTAACTTATCGCCCCGCCCCGACCCTCGGACAGATTGGATTGAAGGCCAAAAGCGTCATCGCTGTGGCTGCTGGCAAAGGGGGCGTTGGCAAGAGCACGCTCGCGGCGTCGATAGCGATTGTGCTCGGCCGAATGGGAGCCAAGGTTGGCTTGATGGATGCAGATGTTTATGGTCCAAGCATTCCGCACTTGCTAGGACTCGATGGCCGTCCTGAAATCGTCGATGGCAAGATTCAGCCGATCAAGTCCGGTGAAATGCCAGTCATGTCGATGGGATTCTTGGTTGGCAAAGATCAAGCTGTTGTCTGGCGTGGTCCAATGTTGCATGGGTCCATTACGCAGTTCCTTCGCGACACGGCTTGGGGTGAACTGGACTATTTGATCATCGATATGCCGCCCGGCACGGGTGACGTTGCGTTGACGCTTTCGCAATTGCTCCCACTCTCTGGGGTTGTCATTGTCTGCACTCCTCAAGAAGTCGCATTGTTGGATGCCGGCAAGGCTATCTCGATGTTTGAAAAGACGAAAGTGCCGGTGCTCGGAGTGGTCGAAAACATGAGCGGCTTTACCGATCCCGAATCGGGTAAAACCTTTGACATTTTTGGCAAAGGTGGCGCGAGGGCGAAGGCAGAAGAACTCAGTGTTCCGTTCCTCGGTGAAGTCCCCATTCAAATTCCATTGCGAAGCGAATCCGACCACGGTCGCTTAGCGGATGTGCTTCGCGACCCAACCATTGCCAAACCATTTGAGAATATCTGTCGAGGCGTCGTTAGATCACTGGTAACGCAAATCGCAAACCGGCCAACCCTATCCGCTCCACTCCCCATTCTGTAAACGCTTGCGGCCTTGTTTCAATACTACTCTCTCCCCCGGCCCGCTCCGCGAGACCAGCGAGACCAGGGCTAGGGGAGCAAGGATTCTCGTAGGAAGTCTGAACTGAGCACGTTAAACGCGATGCCTCGTCGATTCAATCGGTATGTTGTTTTTGTGATGCACTGCCGGTACATTGTTCTCTTAGTATTTGCTCGAACTGCAACCTAGCAAATCTCTCAATCGAATCTGTCTACTTCTAAGCTCAGGGAAATGCGAACCATTCAAGAACCGGGGCTAGAGGCCTTCGGCTATCAGTTTGTTTCACTCGAAGACTCATAACGATGTGCTTATGAGAAACGTTTGGGGTGTGATATGTCAAATGCTCGCCTAACTGTCTGGAAGCCCTCGCAGGTAGCAAACGAGCGCGTAGAATTTCACACAGGCAAATCAGTCAAGAAATCAACTTTGCTGATGATGTCTGGGCAACTCGATCCCACGAGTGCGCAAGGCACGAGATCCTAGACGCGAGACAATATCGCGATGCCGAGCTCGTCAGCCATTTGAAGTGTTTTTTCGCGGTTGATGAGAATCGTCTTTCCCGCTTCGATGGCGATCACCTTGCCCCCTGCAAGCTTCATCTTTTCGATGGTTTGCGGGCCAATCGTAGGAACATCGAACCGCATGTCTTGCTGCGGTTTGGCAACTTTGACCAACGTAAATCCACCACGCGTGCAAATCTGGCCTGTCCGCACAATGCATGCATCAGTGCCTTCGATCGCTTCTACTGCCAAAATCGTGCGGTCGCGAACGGTGACGCTTTGACCAACGTCCAAGCCACCCATTTGCTTGGCGATGGACCAACCGAACTCAATGTCATCGAGTTCGGATTTGGACGGCTTACGTCGTGTAAGTCCACCAGCCTCAGCGATCAGTTGTGTCGCGAAATCCGTACCTGGAATTGTCTTGATACCATGTCGACTAAACGATGCTACCACTGCGCCGAGCAACGAATCATCGTTCGTATTGACGTGACGAAAGTAAAACATAGGTAGCATCGTCTTAATGCACTCCCAATCTGGAAAATGCTCCATCCATCCCCAACCATGAAACAGGATTCGATCCTTGAACAACTTTCCCGACAGGCAGACGTTCTTTACACCATGTTGTTGAAAGAACTTCTGCATCCCGCCGAGCTTGCAAACGCCAATCCACTTCACATGATGCGATAATGCCTCGATCTCTTTCGGTGCATGACCATAAACGGCAGCCACGACCACCGTATGCCCTTTTTCTCGCAATGCACGTGCCACGGCTAAGGGATACTCTCCCCAGCCTGCGACGATACCGACCGATTCGGAGGTACTCATACCGGTGCGTTTTTCGGTGGTTGCAGTTGATCGACTTGCTTGGACAATTGCTTGACTGTCTTTCTTAGCTCCGGAAGTCGGTTCAGTGCTGCGAAAATCAGGGCTTGTTCGTTTCGTGGCATAGCGGGACTACCCAGCATGACCTTGTCCTCACCCGTATCCGCAACGACACCTGCTTGAGCTCCCACCATGGTTCGAGAACCAATGTGGATATGGTCGCGTACGCCAACTTGGCCAGCCAAGACAACGTAGTCGCCGGTACTCGAACTGCCAGCTACGCCAACATGCGAGCAAATCAGATTGTGCTTACCGATGTTGCAGTTGTGAGCAATCATCACCAAGTTATCGATCTTGGTACCGCATCCGATACGGGTTGCGCCGTAAGTGCCGCGGTCCACCGTTGAGTTGGCGCCGATTTCGACATCGCTTTCGACATGAACCCATCCGAGTTGTGCGGTTGGGACATGACATCCATTTTCCATCCGAAAACCGAAGCCATGTGCACCTAGTACACACCCTGCATGCAAAACGACTCGGTCTTCGAGTACGGTTCCAGGATATAAGACGACTCCAGGAAATAGCTGGCAATCCTTGCCAATCCGACACCCTGCCATGACGGTAACGCCACGGTGCAGATGTGTTCCCTCATCGATCGACGAATCTTCGGCAACGCTTGCAAAGGCTTCCACGAAAGCCCTTTCGCTGACTTGAGCAGACGATGCAACGCTAGCAAGTCGATCGATCCCATACGCCCGTTTGATGAGATTTTGTGGTCGAAAAAGCTCGCATATCTTACTAAAGGCTTCGTGAGGATTCGCAACGACAATTTGCGAAATTGAAATTTCCGGAAAGGATCGATTCGTTACACAGGCGGTCGCCTGCGATTCTTGTAACCGAGGTAAATATTTTTCGTGGTCAATCAGCGTGATCTGTCCTGCTTGGGCGTCCGCGAGCGGTGCTGCACCCGTGATGACATGATCATGATTACGAGCGAACAATTCACCGTGCACTCGTATTGCAAGCGTTGAGAGATCGATGGAGGTCATTGGCTTGATCCTTTTCAAAACAAGTGCCGCGATGCAACGCACATCGATGGAAGTTTGGGTAATCTACTGGATACAGGGCGAACGAATCAATGCTGTTTCGGAAGTGTCCGATAGCTGTGCTGCCCTTGCACGCGCTTGATCCAATCGATGCATTATTGTGTCGCAAGCTAGGATGACATCCTCAATCTGGATGGAGAGCATTGGAACGCAGTCCGACCTTCGATCGGACAACTTCGATTCAGGCAATCGACTTTTTTGAATTCCGACATTGTGAGCACCATAGGGTCGAACGCGTTGGATTGGCATGGGCCCAATCATGCCAACCGTCGGTGTGCCAACCGCCACAGACAAGTGCATTGGTCCAGTGTCCGAACCAATAAATAAACAGGAACGCCTGATTAGGCTTCTTAGTTGCGTTAGGGTTGTGGATGGGGCTAGCTGGGCAAACCCACCTGATTGGGCGATGACTTGTTCCGCGGCAGTTCGTTCTTGTTCACCTGACCAGACGACCAAACTTGGTACACCCCAAAGTTGTCCGAGGTGTTTTGCAACGCTAGCATATCTATCCGAAGGCCAAATTTTGGACGGCCAACCGGCGCCAACATTCACAATGGCGAAGGGACTTTTTAAATGGATGGACTGCAATACTTTGTCGGCGAATTCAGTGTCTTGTTTCATTTCCGGCAGATTAAACTCAACGCGTTTGTCATGCACTCCGAGCAATCCAAGCATCTCGAGCCCACGATCCACGATGTGTTCTGCATCTGCTTGAAAAAGTTGGTTATTGAACCAAGTACTTAGTTCCCTGCCATCGAAGTGGCCATAATGAAAACCGCAACGGTTCTTTGCACCCGAGAGCCAAGCGATCAGCGAACTTTTGGTTAAACCCTGTAAATCGAGCGTGGTGTCAGGCTTCCATTGCCTAAGTTGTTTGCCCAATTCCCAAAGATCCCTGGGATTTTTGAAGGTACTCTTGGACGTGACAAACAATTGATCCAGTGCAGGATGCCCCTGAATCAGTTGGGCCGAAGCGCGTTCGGTCACCCAGCCAATCTCGGCCGTTGGGAAATTGCGGCGAAGCGAGGTTAGAACGGGGACGCTCAAAATAGAGTCGCCAATTGCGGAAAGGCGAACAATTAGAATGCGTTTAGCCATCGAGAGTAGACTGCCGTGATCGCGCGAACAACAAAGCCCGTAGGCTTGCAAATTAGGGAAAAAGGGACAAAAAATCAAGCTCGATTGCATGTCCTGATTTGCAAGATAAGCCCGTTGGGCTCATTTCAATCAACACGCGAATGCGAAGATTTACAAAGGCAGGCTAATACCGCTAATACCCCAACGCGACTCCATCATTTCGACTTTCCGTTGCACCTTGCAAGAGATTGCGTTCCCAATCGATTAGGATCCCTTGATAGCCGCCCATCGATCCGCGGCTCGCTTGAGTCTTGTGTCCCATTTTTTCGAGCGCACGAACCGCATCCGTTGAAATCCCAGATTCGTAATGGACCACGCCACCCTCTGGATCCGCCTGGACTCCGGTTGGCGTCTGGCTTCCTTCGTGGCGAACACGGGCCGCATCGCCGGCCATTTGGATGTTCATACTGAAGTCGATCCAATTGACCAGGACTTGCACCTGACCTTGTGGTTGCATGTCACCACCCATCACACCAAAGACAAATACGGGCTTGTCGTCGCGAGTGACCAACGATGGGATAATGGTGTGGAACGGACGTTTACCAGGCTCTAGTCGATTCGGGTGATTCGCATCGAGCGAGAATAGATTGCCGCGATTTTGCATCGCAAACCCAACGTCACCGGGAACCACTTGACTTCCGAACCCATGGTAGTTGCTTTGGATCAGCGAACAACAATTTCGATCTTTGTCGACGACGCATAGGTACACAGTGTCTCCTTGAACGAGTTTCGGGTCTCCTGCATCTATGTGCGTTGCGGCTTTC
Source organism: Pirellula staleyi DSM 6068 (assembly GCA_945870455.1). Classification (GTDB taxonomy): domain Bacteria; phylum Planctomycetota; class Planctomycetia; order Pirellulales; family Pirellulaceae; genus JBKCUI01. The sequence continues at coordinate 38,339 of CAMBSL010000015.1, forward strand.
GTGGAGTCGATCCGTTTCAATTGTTGGCGGGCATACTGTGTTGAGTTCAGTGTTTCCACCGGAACACTTTCAAAAGCCATGTCCGCATAGAATCTAGCACGGTCAGCGTATGCAAGTTTTTTTGCTTCTACCAACAGATGAAGGTATTCCGGCGAGCCCCAACCCATCGCGGCAACGTCATGTTCGCTCAACACGTTGAGTATTTGCAGGACAGACAGCCCTTGTCCATTTGGCGGAATCTGCCAAACATCATAGCCTCGGTACTTCGTCGAGATCGGCTTCACCCATTCGTTGCGATGATCCGCGAAATCCTCCAACTCAAAGTATCCTCCGTTTAACTTGCTAAATCGAACAATCTCCTCGGCAATTGGGCCCCGATAAAATACGTCTGCGCCACCGGTTGCGACTTTGCGGTAGGACTCGGCCAATCGAGGATTGCGAAACAGATCGCCTGCTCGTGGTGGTCGCTTGCCCTCGAGCAAAAAAGTCCTTTGCGAATCCGACCACTTGGCGAAGTTCTGATCCGCCTTGGCCCAAAAGCCTCCGATCACGGGTGAAACAGGGAAACCCTCATCCGCCAATCGAATGGCGGGTGCGAGTAGTTCCGCAATAGGCAAAATGCCAAATTTAGAATGAAGGTCTAGCCAGCCTGCGACGCAACCAGGAACACTCCACGAGAGCGGACCCTGGAGCGGTATCTGTTTCAAGTCGCGAGCAGCAAAGACATCGCGATTGATTTTCATAGGGCTGCGACCGCTGGCGTTGAGTCCGTGAATCTGACCCGTCTTGGCCTCCCAAACAATGGCATACAGATCACCTCCCATGCCGCAACTCATTGGTTCCACGACACCAAGTACAGCATTGGCCGCTATGGCTGCATCGACCGCACTCCCACCTTTGGACAATACCTGAAGCGCCGCTTGCGTAGCGCGAGGGTCGCTCGTACAAGCCATTGCGTTACTCGCCATAACGACCGAACGACTTTGCCCGATGGGGCCAGAGGGTCTGTCATAACGCCCTATGGTGGGCGACTTCGATTCGAGGCTGGTTTCCTGAGACATACTGAATCGCGCGAAAGGTGACATGGCTGAAAAGAGTAACGCGATTGAAAGAGAATTCGAATAAGTACGCACGATGAATGGTTTACTCCGAAGAACGGCGAGGTTATTCCAAGATGAATACCGCTGGGCTTTTGCCGAGTGGTAGCTGAACTTCGCGCTAGCATGAAGGTACTTCATTCGAGGCGAAATTTGACTTTCGCCCTAGCGATAAGGTAACAATCCTCTTGGATGAATGTTTATCTACGGCTAACGCAATCCCCGAATACTTGCTATCTGAAGGAAAAGTTTCTCAAGTTCTTGATAGTAATCATCCTGAGGCATTTCTTTTTTGCGATTACGCAGGCCTTCCACTTGCGTTTCCAAGTTGCCTATTTGGATTCGCTGATTGTCTGTCAAGCGATCGGGTTGTGCGGTTGTCGAAATAATGATTCGACCGGCGAGCAGACCATCGACTTGCAAACCTTCGGCGGGCGCTTTGATGGACCTCGCCCCACGATAGAAGACGGCTGGCGTTCCCTTGGCGTCTCCATTGTCGTCCAATAGTGCTTGTTCGGATGCAAGCCTTTCTTCGTTGGCATAGAACTGGGCCACTCGATTGGATGCAGCCAGAAAGGCCTCTAAAATAGATACGCTAAAATCATGATCCAAGTCTGCTTCAGGGTCCGAGATCGACTGGGAAATGTAGTCACCAAAGCGGGCATAGTTTTGCTCTGAACCACTCTTGGTCGCTGTGATCACCACGCGATTCTTGCCCGACAGCGCATTGATAAATGGACCACTGCTCGAAGCGCAGTTGATAATTACCCATCTGGAATCTTGATTACCGATCGCTTTCGCCAACTCTTCAGCCGAAATGTCCGGACCTCGCAAATTGAACTTCGTTGCGTCCCGGTCGCTCGTGCCATGTCCGATCAAGACGATCCAGTGTTCTTTCGCTTCGGGGTTTTCCGAAATCCAATCCAAGATGCGATCATGATCTGACTTGCGATTCTTTTCGCTCGGTTTAGTACCATCTATCCATTCCACCTTGCTCGTATTGGAGGTACACATAGTCCTCCATCGCTCGGCCCATTCGGGAAAGGACTTCGCGTATTCTTCCTCGCCGGGAGCACCGACGACAATCAATATCGAGCGGGTTGGTGCGTCCGGTTCGGCGGCAGTGCTGTTCTGGGGCGCGAAGAATCCGTTTGTTGTTACATAGAGCAACGCCATCAGGACCAGTGCCATGGGTCGCTGAAGTGGCACGAAACAATGCGGAAACTTTCTCACCCACGTGACAAGCACGTGGGGGCCGCGACCGCTTCGCGGTACGGTGTTTAGCAGACCAAACTTGCTGTCCAACGACACAAGGTCGTTGGGGCAGTCGCCCGCTCCGCGTGCGATCGTGCACGAGTACGAAACGGGAATAGGGGAGCAAGAACCGTTAATCATTTATGCCAACCCATACCGGCGTCTAAGCCCCCACTCAAAGCAAATACAAGTAATCGCGACCAGCAGCACCCAACTTTGATGCCACAACGGGAACACGCGTGTTTCCGACACTGGGACCTTCTTCGACGGCAAATCGGACACGAACGCATCAAGGTCATCCCAGCCGACCACGCTACCGCCCGTTTCCGAAGCGATCGATTCTAGGACTTTTGTGTTATCCCCGATCTCCTGAAACTCTTGGGCGGATGGATCGTAGACCCAACCCAGTTGGGACGAACCCATGGCGCTCCCATCGAGCGCTTTGACCTCCGATGTGGCGGTGTATACTCCTTCTTCCTCAGAGACGAATGTCGATCCGTATTGGCCAGCAACGGCCGACGAACCTTCCGCTAGAGCTGTCGAGAACTTGCCACTGGGCGATAGGATCGAAACGGTGACTTGTGCGTTGTCGACCGCTTTAAAATCGGTCCCTTTGACATCCACCAAAATGTGGGCCGTTTTCGAGGATGACGCGGCGTCATCCTCTAACTTCATTTGTATGGGCTTTGGCACATCCGCAATTAACCAACGGACCATCTGTCGCCATGATTGGCCGATAGGAGAACTACCCGGCCCATCATGATGTAGTCCCCATCGCCACATGTCGCCAATCATAAAGGCTGCGGTACGCCCTTTTCCAAAGCGTTGCGTCACAAGCACGGGTAACGTTTCATCGGGCGAAACCGAGGCTTCCGCCAAAACCGTCGCGCCTGGCTTGATCCCCTTCGTTCGATTCAATACTTCGAAGGGGGGCATGCGTTGCAGGCGCTCTTTTTCTGCGATCTCATTTTCAGCTAACCTTAAAAAGGGTTGCAGCCAACCTTCGCGTGTCATCTGATAGCGGACCGACGGCGTATCATCGCCACCTGCAAGGTTCGCCGAACTCGCGGCCAATACTTCTGAGAGTCCTTCATCTCCATAGACCGGCAGGATTTGGCTCAGAACCGAGTTTCGGAATCCCTTGCCACGCATCGACTCTTGGCCTCCTAGAACCAAAAGACCTCCACCCCGGACGGCGATGAACTGTCGCAAAAGCGATTGCTGTTCTAGAGAGAAAAAATCATGTTCGAGATCATCCAAAATGATCGCGCTGTATTCAAAAAGCTCTTCTGCATCTTTCGGAAAGCCTTTCTTAAGTTGCTTGGCATTTGTCCCGAGCGTTGCAAAGACAGGCTCATCGTACTTCTCTTTCTCTTCCGGAATCACATCCTCGAAGCCGGAAAACAAAGGGTTCGAAGAATCGACCTTCGAATCTCGGAAACTGAACTTCGCCTCCTTTCTCGCAATACGAATCAAGGAAGACATCTGAATCTCGTCATCCTCCTCAAGGGCTCGCTTCAGAAATTTGTGTTCCCAATTCGGTCGACCAGCCACGTACAGAATTTGATACGGGCCGCGCCCACGGTCGACCACTTGGAAACGACGATTGTTACCAAGCGTCAATTCTTTGGATTGGGCAGTTGGGCCGATGCCGATTCCAGATGCTGATGCTGCCGATGGATCCGGATCTGTCTTCACTGAATCCGCTGTCGAAATGGGTGCAACAGGTACTTTGTCAACCACAATCTGATAGCCTTGAACTCCGGATTTTTCTGGTCGAAATCGGAATTCAAGGCTTGCCGGTTCAGAATCTTTTTTGAGAACCACCGATTGAGATTGGACTGTCTTGAGTCCCGCGTCCATCAGGTCCACTTTGACTAGTTGGTTTGCAAATCCGGTGTGCGTGATACTTGCCTGAATCGTAACGGGAGCTGTCTCAAAATCCGATTGTCGCGTCGTGATCGAGGCGATTCGAATGTCGCGGCTTTGGGTGAGTTTGCCGACGCTAACCGGGTAAACCGGAAAACCCAATCGGCCAAGAGAATGGGTTGGCTGGCCACTCGCCGACGCATCCACCGCAGGTTGCAAGACGAGGTTGTCTAACCGATCCAATCGATCGGTCGCTTGTCCGTCCGTGACTAACAAGACTCCCGCTAACGGTCGCCCTCGAAAGCGTTCGGCGATCGAAGCTAGCGAACCGTAGAGCGCCGACTCTTTCCCTCGGTACTCGACCCCTTCGAATGTATCGACGGGCTCCAGCGCAGAATCAAAAGTGTAGCGACGGACACGGAAATCATCGGAGAGCTTTCTTTGCCATTGTGATTCATCGCTGAGCAATGCCTTGATTTTATCGGATTGCGGAGGCAAACGATCTTGGCTCACAACCTCAATGCTATTGCTCGTATCGACCAAAACAGCAAAAACGTTGGCTTGCGGTTTAGGACGCTCCAACGTTCCCAACGGCTCCAGCAAGCATGCCAGCAGAATTCCAATACCGAGACATCGCAACAAGATCCCAAGAGACTTTAGCGTCCAAGGCATCGAGCTACGCAAATATGACAACATCGTTAGAATCGCCAACAACGCACCAGCCAATGCGACCCATGTCATCCATCCCGCATTGGCGAATACCAGTTCCTTGTAGCTGCTGTCGACTTCGGCGAATAGGCTAACTATCGAAAGACGAATCATCGATTCTTGCCACTCCCGATATTCTCGTAGTACCGATCAAGTTGTTGTTGGTACACACCCGGAACCGGATCGCGATCGATTGGAATCAACGCGTTGCGTTCGGCAGACTGCCGCAACAATTCCTCCTGAACCTTTTCTCGCAGTTGGTTTAACGGCTCTGCAATCAAGCGGCGAACAAGCGGCCACTCCGGTTCCTTGGCATGCCTCTTGTAGTCGATACGCATCGACCGTGCAGCCTCTCGAATTCGGCCAGCCTCTGCTCGCAGTTCTGGAGAGCGGACTAGCTCTTCCGCATCGCGCAAGGAATCCAGCCACTCCGTAAAATTCTCGCCTGTTAAAGGTGCACTCTCGGACGCTTGGAGTGCGGATTCCTCCGCCAGTTGGTCAAGTCCTCCACGCCCAGAATTATTCGCTGGCTGATTGCTCCGTTGTCGCTCACCGCCACGTTGCCCGCTTTGGGGCTGTCCTCCTTGTTGTTGTCCTCCCTGTGGCTGTCCTCCCTGTGGCTGTCCTCCCTGTGGCTGTCCTCCCTGTGGTTGTCCGTCCTGGGGCTGTCCGCCCTGAGGTTGTCCACCCTGTGGTTGCCCACCCTGTGGTTGCCCGCCCTGTGGTTGCCCGTCTTGAGGTTGCCCGTCTTGAGGTTGTCCACCTTGAGGTTGCCCGTCTTGAGGTTGACCGTCTTGAAGTTGACCGTCTTGAGGTTGACCGTCTTGAGGTTGCCCGCCCTGAGGTTGTTGTTCACCCTCTTTCCTTTCTCCATTGACGCTTGGGCTGGACTGACCACCACTTGGATCTTTTCTCGCTATCTCCTCATCGAGTTGGCGTTGGGCGCGTTTCAGTTCGCTCAATGCCCGCCGCAATGACTCTTGCTCGCTTCCAATCACGCTTTCAGAAGCTTGATCGATATTTTCCTTTAAGTTTCGAATCCCCTTGGAGACTTCGTTTGTCGCTCGTACAGCCGGTTCTTCCAATCCCCGGTCAACGAGACCGGGGATCTGGTCGAGTCGTTGCTCGAGTCCTTGTTGTTTGACTTCGCGGAATGAGTCGTAGATCTGTTCGGCCAAAAGAGGTTCGCTCGATTCCGCTTCGCTCACGGTCTCTCGCATTTTTTCAAGCAATTCGTTGAGATCTTTCTTCTGTTGTTGGATCGCTTGCTGTAAGGATTCAACTGCTTTTTCATCCCCTTCCGGTCGCAAAGGAGTTGCCGACTCGTCAGGCAGGTTTCCATCAATCGCATTCTGCGTTGCGGCAGTCGAACCGGGAGCTGCCTGAGAATCTTCTGCTCGCTTGTCGCGTTCGGAAGCTGACTTCGAATCTTTGGAGGAAGGAATTCTTTCAGCTAGTTTCTGCTGCTGCTGATCGAGTTTGCTCGCATCTCGCATCAAGTCTCGCATCGTTTGTTCAAATTGATTGGACGATTCCTTTCGCATCTGCTCCCTTGTCTCGTCCAGTTGCCGTTCGGCCCGGGTACCGGATGAGAGAGCTTGCGATGTCTCACCCTTACTGAGCGACTGAGACGATTGCTGTAAGTCGCTGCGGGCTTGTTCGGTCTGTTCGCGAGCTTGTTCCATCGCTTGACGGTTCTCCGGTTGGTTCATTCGCTCAAGCAGCTCGTCGGAATCTCTTAAAAGATCCTCTTGGTTGTCTCTCAATCGCTTTAGCTGTTCTTCCAACTCCTGTTTTTTCTCTTCCGTTTTTGCTTCGCGAAGAGCTGTTTCGAGGTTCTTAAGCTGTTCGTTGATATCTTTTTGGCGTCTTGCCAGTTCCTCCAATCGATTCATTACTTGACGCGCCTCACGCTGGGCTGTTGGCTCCGGTGCATCTGCTTGCTTTTCAGATTCGTATTTATTCTCTTCATCTTGCAGCTTCAGTTGCTCAATTTGTTCTTGGCGATTTTTTTGGCTCGAACTTTTGGAAGCGGACTTCGATTGCGGTTGCTGTGATTTGACGATATTGTGCTCACGAGCCCGAAGGCGCAAGAGCCCCTCGTACGCCTTTCTCTCGCTTTGCAAAGCCTCGCGGAGGACTTTCAAGTCGGATGCATCGACGGAGCTTTGCAACGCTTGAATGGCAGATGTCATTGCATCTCGAACATCCTCCAAGTACTCCAACGATTTTTCATCCTTGAGCTTTTCTTCAAGATCGCTCGTCAACTCCATGGCGCTTTGTTGGCTCTCAAGCAACGTCTTGGCATCCTCCATGAAACTCTTGCTGAGCGATGCAGGTTTCTCTCGTCGCAATACGTTCCAAGTTGCAGTCACGATCTGCTTTTGCATTTCGGCCAACTCTTCCGCTTGCTTACCACCCTCGCTCTGTTGTTGTTGCTGTTGCTGCTGTTTTTGTTGCTCTGGCGACATCGACTCCCCTTCGCGGAAGATCTCTTCGAAAGGCCGAACTTCCGCAAAGAACATTTCGCCATCAAC
>CAMBSL010000016.1 GCA_945870455.1 Pirellula staleyi DSM 6068
AATGGAAGATGTTACCGCACCAAGTTGAACACAAGACAGCCGAAGAAGTTTCGCCATCGCGAAACGAATCCCGAGAAGGATTTTCAAATCAACCTAGCCATAGACGTGCGAGATTTTCTTTCTCTTCACAGCGAAACTTCGCATGAAAAACCGGGTTGAGCAAAGCGCTGCAAATCAGAATCGCTGCAATTCAGCAGATCGATTGTGGAAATAATCTCAAATCCTGGATTAGAGGCAATCGAATTAGAACCAGCCGTGTCAACTCAATAGTGGCTGTATCACATTGCCAGATACGTCTGTCAGGCGATAGTCGCGACCTTCGTGGCGGTAAATCAATTTCTTGTGCGAGATGCCTAATTGGTGTAAAAGCGTTGCGTGTAGATCATGGACGTGAACTGGATCTCGCGTAATGTTATAGCCGAATTCGTCCGTTTCGCCGTGTATATAACCGCGACGCAATCCTCCCCCCGCCATCCAAATCGTAAAGCAGCGGGGATGATGATCGCGGCCGAAATTATCGGGCTTGATATCGCCTTGACTGTAGGCTGTCCGGCCAAATTCTCCTCCCCAAACCACGATCGTGTCGTCGAGTAGCCCTCGTTGTTTAAGATCAAGGATCAATGCAGCCGACGCTTGGTCGATCTCGGCGCATTTCGTTGGCAAGCCCTTGGGCAAGCCGCCGTGATGGTCCCAGTCGCGGTGGCACAATTGAATGAAGGTTACGCCGCGTTCGGCAAGTCGACGGGCCAACAAACAATTGTTTGCAAAGGATGGCTTACCCGGCGTTGCCCCGTAGAGCTCAAGTGTTTTGCTGGACTCTTGCGAAAGATCCGTAAGTTCCGGCACGCTCGACTGCATTCGAAAGGCAAGTTCATAGTTCGCGATTTGTGCCGAGATGGCCGGATCACCAAGATCTCCTAATGCCAGTTGATTCAATTCGTTGGTTGCATCCAACAGTTCTTTTCTCGTATTGCCGCTGACGCCAGGCGGGTTCGAGACAAACAATACGGGGTCGCCAGCATTGCGAAATTGCACTCCACCGTATTGAGCTGGCAAGAAACCGTTTCCCCAATATCTCGTTTGCAATGTCTGGCCGCCGCCGCCGCTTGTCAGGACAACGAAGGCGGGCAAGTCTTGATTTTCGCTACCCAAGCCATAGGCCAACCAAGCACCCATGGTGGGGCGCCCCGGTTGCTGATTCCCGGTTGCGAAGAATGTAACCGCCGGATCGTGATTGATGGGGTCCGTATTCATGGAACGGACGAACGTACACTCATCGACGATCTTGGAGAGGTTCGGTAGAAGTTCCGAGACGTCCATTTGTGCGTTGCCATACTTTTGAAATTTGAACGGAGATCCAACACAGAAGAGATTCTTTTGACCGCTTGTCATGGTTGTGATACGTTGCCCTAGTCGAACACTCTCAGGCAGATCTTTCCCGGTCATCTCGATGAGCGTTGGCTTCGGATCAAACAAATCGAGTTGCGATGGGGCACCCGACATAAACAAATAGATGATCCGCTTTGCCTTGGGCGCAAAGTGCAATTGCTTCATGGCGCCAGGCACGGCCAAGCCGTTATTCGCCAAGGCGTTCTCTCCCATGGCGCGGGGATTCATCAACGAAGCGAGAGCCATGGCCCCGATTGTCGTCGAGCTGTTCTGGAGAAAGACTCGCCGCTGAGTCGCAACGTTTAATTTAAGAAAATCGTTTGTCATTAGTTCGAAATCGTCTCATTGAGGTTGAGAATAACGTTGCTCAGCGCAGTCCAGGCTGCCACATCGCTTTCGTCAAGCGAGTCCACCTTGGGCAAATCGCCGACGGCCGCCAGTTTCTTGGCAGACTCTTTGTCGTCACGATACGTTTTGAGTTGTTTATTCAGGGTAGCGAGCAAGATGGATAGTTCCGATTGCGATGGCGTTCGACTCAATGCAACTCGCCAAGCGTAGACAATGCGAGCGGAGTCATCGAGGTTGGGTTGCGCAAGAATACGTTGAGCTAACGCCCGCGCCGCTTCAACGAAGACAGGGTCGTTCATCAAAACAAGCGACTGGAGCGGGGTGCTGGTTTTGGCTCGCTGCGAAACACAAAATTCCCTTGTCGGAGCATCGAGCGTGACAAACGAAGGATAGACGGTTGACCGCCGCCAATAAACGTATAGGCCGCGGCGGTACAGGTCCGCACCCTTGGACTTCTCATATTTGTAGCCGCTCATTTCATTGATTTCCCAGGTTCCTTCTGGCTGGGCGGGTTTGATACTTTTACCGCCCAAGGATGGATTGAGAATTCCGGAGATGGCAAGGGCATTATCGCGAAGCAGTTCCGCGTCGAGACGTTGTCTCGGTCCATGAGCTAGAAGCCGGTTTTCTGGATCCTTGATTTGCAAAGCTGGCGACACTCGTGAGGTTTGCTGATAGGTTGCGCTGAGCACCATCTGTTTGATAGACCGCTTGATGTCCCAGTCTCGTTTCAAGTCGGATGCAAGCCAATCAAGCAACTCGGGATGGCTTGGACGCTCCCCCTGCGAGCCAAAGTCATTCAGTGTTTTTACAATTCCCGTGCCGAACAACATGGCCCACCAGCGATTCGCCATGACACGCGCGGTTAGCGGATGTTCGCTTGAAACCAGCCATTGTGCAAGCTGCAGCCGGGTTGGCTGAGCGCCATCTGCATTCGGTGCGAGCTGCGGTAGAAATGCAGGGACTGCAGGCGTGACTTTTTCTCCATCTTGATCGTAGTTGCCACGCACTTTGATAAAGGTATCCCTCGGCTTTTCCATCTCGGACATCACCATCGTGTTGGGAAGTGCATTCTCAAAATCCTCTTTAGTTTTCTTTAGTTCTGCTAGCGATTTTTGGAGCGAACTCCATTCCGGCGCTTGTGTTTGGCGATAGAACTTTTCGAGTTGTTCCTTTTGGTTTTTGCTGCGATCCTTTTCGGGTATCGCAGCGATCTTGAGCGAGTCGCCCGCACCTAGTACCGCGACTTCGTTGGGTAAAAGTTCGCTTCGGTAAACTTTGAGATCATCGATGCGTCCGTAGAACGGAGTCCCCAACGCTCCTCGCCGACCTATGTGGAACGGCGTTGTTGATTGGATGGATCCCTGCAGATTGTCTTTCCTGATCGTGGACTTCGCTAACATACCATTGATGTAAAGCTTTAACCCCGACGCTTTTCCAGAGCCATCATAGGTAAAGGCAAAGTGCGTAAACGTATCTGCTGGCAGATCCTCGTCTGCTTGAACGTGAATCGCATCGTCGGGCCATTTGTGAATCAAATGCACGCTTGGTCTCAGTCCGTGAAATTCGACGTCCCAACCGAGCGAACTATTCTTGTCATCCATTTTCCCAAACGGTGAGCCCCCCTTGGACGACGAGTACAGGTATGCGGCAAAGCTAAAGGCATCCGTCTTTTCGAATGAAAATCGGTCTCCATACTCGAACCAATGTTTGCCTGCAGGTTGAAAACTAGCACCGACGGCCCCCTCGACGAATTTTGCTCCGTCATGCCGTTCTCCCTTGATGGGTTCGCCAGTCGCATCCACACCATCGCCTGAATCATCCAGTGGAAAATAAACATCGGGCTTCGGAAGCACAGCCGAAGGGACACTTGAGGATACTTCTTTTTCCCAAATACTTTGCTTTTCAACTAGCAACTTGGTCAACGCGGCGAACTCCGATTCCGCAGCTTGTGCCTTGGCACTGTACTGCTGCCTCTGTTCCTGCTGTGCTGTCGACAAGACTTGCAAGAAGGGTTTCGGGTTGCGATCTCGAACACCGTCCTTGCCAGTCTCCGGCACATTGTTGAAGAACGCATAGAGTTGGTAGAAATCCTTTTGCGTGATTGGATCATATTTGTGATCGTGACATTGGGCGCAGGCGACCGTCATTCCAAGCCAAGTCACTCCTGTCGTTGCAACTCGATCCACCACGTAGAGATTGCGATACTCGGAATCGATCAAGCCTCCTTCGTCGCTCGTCATCACATTGCGGTGAAAGCCGCTAGCGACTTGTTGTTGGATCGATGCATTGGGAATCAGATCGCCCGCCAACTGCTCGATGGTGAACTGATCGAACGGCATGTTGGAGTTAAACGCGTGGATGACCCATTCTCGCCAAAGCCACATGTCTCGAAGCGAATCGTTGTGATAACCGCTCGTGTCACCGTAGCGAGCAAGGTCCAGCCAAGGGAGGGCAAGACGTTCCCCAAAGTGTGGACTCTTTAGCAATCGGTCAACGACCGTTTCGAAGGCAAGGTCCGATTGATCCGCCAGGAAATCATCCACTTCTTGGATGGAGGGGGGCAGGCCTGTCAGATCGAGGGAGACGCGACGAATCAACCGCTCCTTGTCCTCGCGAGGCGATTGAGATAATCCCACAGACTTCAGATTCGAAAGTACGAAAGCGTCGATGGGATTGGCTGTTTTTCCCGTAGCGAGATCTGAGACGGGAACGGATGGAGTCCGAATTTTTTCCAAAGACCAGTGGTCGGTCCATTCTGCCCCTTGTTCCACCCAACGCGACATCAAGGCAATTTGAGACCCGGTCAACGGCTTGCCTTCGTCCGGCGGCGGCATGATTTCGTTTGGATCAATGGCACGGATGCGTTGGATGAGTTGGCTTTCCGATAGCTTGCCCGCAACGACCGGTATTTCGCCTGAGTCTCGTGCCGTGAGGACTGATTCGCGACGATCGAGACGTAGGCCCGCCTTGAGTTTGCTTTCGTCGGGCCCGTGGCATGCGAAACAATGTTCGGACAAGATCGGTCGAATAACGCGATCAAAGTCGATCTTGTCGGGGTTAGCGGGCTCTTGGCCTACGGCACAAGTTATCGCGAGCAGGGCATCGATAGCGAATACAAAAAAACCTAACAACGAACGACAGTTCATCAAAAAAATCCTGACCGAGGTTCAAACAAGCACTTGGACTCTTGCTAAGTTGGACGACGCTCCGCCGTCATTGCTTCGTTGCACGACGCTCCGCCATCGTTTGCTTCGTTGCACGACGCTCCGCCGTCGTGATTCCTGCAACGCGGCGCGTCGCACAACAAAAATCGCACCCAAAGACTAAGGTTAAAGGATACACCTAAACCGTTGAAACTATAGCTTGTTAGCAAGTCCTTTGCATCTGGATTTAGTGATGTTTGGTCATGTTCGACCGTTTTGACCATGTTGACCGTGTTCATCGTTTAGGGTTTATCGTTTAGGCGGTCGTTGGGTGCGGAATATCGAATGCTGTCCGGTGAGGATGGGTAAATCGCGCAAAAATTCACCTGGCGACTCGCGCCGCTCGGCTGTGACCTGACTACCTGCGGAAAAACGTCCGGCAAGGTCCAACGTATTTGCGTTGGTTGGAAAGTCTGGACTTGTGACGATTTTTGCACTCCCTTACACTGCTTGGTTTCCTGTTTCAATCCCGACCAAGCGTAAGCACCAGAAATCAACTCCACCCAAATGGGCCGTATTGCATTTGTATTTCTAATGTTTCTGACGTTGTGTTTCGACTCCGCGTTGCAACTGCATGGCCAAGAAGAGACAACAATCGGGCCTACGACACCGACCATTCGTGCTCCGGACCCGAGTGATCCAGGCGTTCAACCGGTTGGTTTGCCATCAAAATCCGAAGTTGGCGATGCTGCAGCGGACTTAGAGGTGAAAAACGCGACGAACGGGGCTGCGAATTCTCTTGCGAGGCCGAAAAAGCCTCAAAATATATGGGAAGAGCTCGTTTCCAATCCGCTCAACTACCTATTGCTTTTGCTGGTGTGTGTTTACGTATACCTAATGTTTTTGCAGCCCAAAGCAGGACGCAAGGAACAGCGAGAGCAGGTCGAGAGACTTAAAAATCTTAAGAAAAACGATCGTGTTGTGACCATCTCCGGAATTCACGGCATTGTATCCAACATCAACACCGAAGCTGGCACGATCACATTGCGGGTCGATGAAAACTCGAATGCGAAACTTACTATCGATCGAATGTCGATTCGAACGGTTTTGAGTTGAGCGACAGCATTAACCCTATTCATATTTGAACCACCCTTTTAAAGCGAAGTCAAAAAAACTTCTCTCAATCCAACGTACGGACTAAATAGCAGATGTTTGGAAATTTTTTGCAATCAGTATTCGCTCAGGTGTCGCTCGGCGATGGGGCGAGTACCGTCACCGGTTTTGACGCAGCGTTACAGGGCTTCAAAAGCCTGGGAATTATGGCTGGTGCAGTGTTGCTTCCGTTCATTCTCAGCCGTTTCGCGTCGAAGCAGTTGAAGATGCCTACGCACAATGTTGCGTTTTACTGGATCATTCTTGCAACCCTTTCGACAGCGTTCATCCTGGCAACCGGCACTCTCAAGTACGGGCCAGAAATTATCGGGGGAACGAATTTCATTTACGAGATCGATCGATCCACTGCGATCGAGGGACAAGGCGAAAAGGTCGTTGCAAAAGATTTCCAAGTTCCGCTTTCGATTCGTCTCAACCCATCGGGCACCAAGGAAATCCTGATTCGCCCAATCGGCGACGACCAAATCGAAATCACGATTCCCGATGTGGATCCTACCGAGATCGCCAACATCAAAGAGATCATTACCAACGCAGGGATTCTTCAATTCCGAATCGTTGCAAATGCAAACGATCATCGAGACATAATCGACGTGGCTACCGCCCAAGCCAACTCGGATGATCAGAACATCCGTTTGAATCGCAATGTTTATCTCGTCGACAAAGTCACGAATGCCAACCGTCTTGTTGGCCTTTGGAGAACGCTTGGGCGTGGTGTCGAAGTAGAGGGCGTGCGCGAGATTACTGGCTATCAATCGGGCGATGTGATTCGAAACGCGCAAACGGGTCGACTGCTTTTGCCTCCGATGAGCACTAAACCGAACGATTTCGAAAACTGGCTCTCAAGCCAAAACATCACCAGCGTGGACGTGCTGTTGGCGCTTGAAAAGTTCGGCTCGCCCTACACGGAAGTCACAGGGGCCGACTTGCGAACTGCAAAGAAAGAATTCTCACGAACGGGTGGTTATCAAGTTAATTTTTCCATGTCGGTGGGTGGCGCACAGAAATTGCGTGAACTCACGGGTGCGAATCTCCCAAGCCCAACCAGCGATTTCAAACGTCGAATGGCGATTTTGTTGGACGGAATTGTTTTGTCTGCACCCAACTTGAATTCTACCATTGCAGGCGAAGGACTGATCGAAGGGAGCTTCACCGAGAAGCAAGTCGATTTCCTGGCCTCGATTTTGAATGCGGGCTCGCTTCCTGGAACATTGAGCAAGGAACCCATCAGCGAGAATTCGATCGGTGCCAGCATGGGGCGCGATGCGATCACCAAGAGCACTTACGCGAGCATTGTGTCGCTGATCGTGACTATTGCACTCGTTCTTGTCTATTATCGATTTTCCGGAGTGGTTGCGACCCTCGGCTTGCTGCTCAACTTGGGAATGATCATCGCCGTGATGATGTTGATTAGGCAGCCTTTGACTCTGTCCGGAATGGCCGGTTTGGTGCTTTCGGTCGGCATGAGCGTCGACGCGAACGTCTTGGTTTTTGAACGGATTCGAGAAGAGACAGAGAAAAAAGCGTCGGCTCGGATGGCCATTCGCAACGGTTTCGATCGAGCCTGGACAACGATTTTTGACTCCAACTTAACGACGCTGATCACTGCGGTTGTGTTGTATTTCGTCGGCACGGAGCAAATCAAAGGCTTCGCCATTACGTTGATCATCGGGTTGGTGATTAGTTTGTTCACCGCGGTCTTTGTTACGCACAAACTTTTTGAAATTGCGGATCGTTGGAAGTTTGCTTGGCTCGGGATGTCGGACTATGTCAACTCAGGCAAGCGAGCCCTGTTTGGCCCTGGGGATATCGACTTCATGGGTCTTCGGTTCGCATGTTACACGGGTTCGCTCATTTTGATCGCGATCGGGTTGATTGCGACCGCCATTCGCGGACGTCAGATTCTGGACATCGACTTCAATGGTGGCACCTCTGTTGTGTTCTCGTTGGACAAAGGTTTGTCGCCAGACAAAGTTCGAGCGATTGCAAATCAAGCGTTTGACAAGGACGAGCAAGGTTTGCCTATCCAAACATCGCTTACCAGCGTCGATATGAAGGACTTCGAAAAGGACAGTGTTTACAAACTAGACGTGTCCATCAAGGATGGAAAAGAGGTCACTTCGCGATTGCTCAAAGGGTTTTCAGGTGATGCGCCAGCCAGACTTGTTACGTTTGACTTGCTCGTGAAGCCGACGGCAGACCCTCAGTCGGATGCTTGGACCAATCAAGGACAAGTGCGTTTGGTTTCGTTTCAAGAGCCCGAAGTAAAGCCAACCGTTGAGGCCAAGGCAAACACTGAGGCAAATACGAATGCGGAGGTTAAGTCGAACGCAGACTTCCCGGCGATCCAAGCACCAGTAGCCACCGCACCTGCGACTCCGTCAGCAACCGAAACAAACGCGACCAAAGAAGTCGCTGTGAAAACAACGGTTGATCTCGAGTTCAAGAATAGCAAAGGTGCGGGTTTAGCCAAAATGAATGCTGCACAAGTTTCGGAAGCTTTCATCGAAGCGGCGGCAGCTCTCAACACGACGCTGGTTGATGCGCAAATTGAAATGCAGCCTGAAAATGCGACTGGCTGGAATCGCGAGTCTGGAGTTGGGTATGCCGACTGGATCGTTTCGATCCCTTTCGACGCAAAGACGACGAATGAAATTACCGACAAGTTGCGGGCAAAACTTCAAAATCAACCTGTTTTTCAATCGGTTAGCAAGATCGAGTCCCGAGTTGCAACCGAGATGCAGCAGCGAGCTATCGCCGGACTGCTGTTGAGCTTGGTTTTTATCGTGGCCTACATTTGGTTCCGATTTCAACGTATTGCCTATGGCATCGCAGCCGTCGTGGCCCTGATTCACGATGTGTTAATCACCCTGGCCTTCATTGCGATTAGCCACTGGCTTTTCCAGCCGTTTGGATTCCTGCTGATCGAAGACTTCAAGGTTTCGCTTACGATTATTGCTGCATTCCTAACCATTATCGGTTATTCGCTCAACGATACGATCGTCGTATTCGACCGAATCCGCGAAGTGAAGGGCAAGAGTCCAAATTTGACGGAGAAAATGATCAATGCAAGCGTTACGCAAACGTTGAGTCGAACGTTGTTGACGTCCTCGACCACGATCATAGCGATCTTGCTGATGTACATTTTCGGGGGAGAGGGAATCCACGGTTTCGCGTTTTGTTTGTTAGTCGGAATTTTGGTTGGAACATACAGTTCGATCTTTGTGGCTGCCCCTATCTTGCTTTGGTTTGTTAAACGCGAACAAGCCGCAAAATTGGCAACCAAGGTGAATGGCTAGTCGCGAATCGATAAACTATTTTTTAATCGCCGCTTTTCAAATGCGGCGGTCGAGTACACTTAAATTGTGGTTTTGGGCGTTGGCCCGTCATGTTCTCCTGCTGAAGTCTCTTCCGTTCAAGGAAATCAATGTATGGCACTCGAAAATTCGCAAATAGGAATTGTTGACGTACCCGTCAAACCTCGCTGCTGCAACATGAGTTATATTGCGGGTGGGGTTGCTCTCGGCGTCGCCCTGACCTTGCTTTTGGGTATCGCGTTTTACGCAGGCCGACAGTCGACCAATCTTGACAGCGACAAGTTAAATCAATCGGCTTGGAACGCTCTTCCTTCCGGTCGAGTTCATCCGGATTTATTGTCCGCATCCGCTTCGCATGGCGGGTCGAACATGGCCGTTTGTACTGCACAAGTCGATGAAAATTCGGAAGGTTTCTTTGCCTTGGATTTTGTTACGGGCGATTTAAAGGGTTGGGTGTATTATCCTAGGATGGGAAAGTTCGGTGGATTGTTTATGACCAACGTCCAGGGCTTGCTTGGAGCAAGCAAGAACCCCGAGTACTTACTTGTGAGCGGAGCTTCAACAACAGTTGCATCGGGCGGCAACACCAGGCCAGCTGCTTCGTTGATTTACGTGGTCGACATGCGGTCCGGTTTGTTTGCCGCTTATACGATACCTTGGAACAAGACACAAGAATCCTCGGGCATGGCCCAAATGAATCAATTCATCCCAGTGGATGGTGGACAAATTCGAGAACCCAGTATGGGGGTTAAGAAGCCAGTGGCGCCCCTGAACCCTGCCGCAGGTGCCGCTGCTGGCGCAGGGGCAGCACCAAAGAAGCCAGGAGTCGATCCAAAAGCAGTTGACCCCAAAGCTGCCGAGCCCAAGGCAGACGCAAACAATCCAAACCCGAACAATCGCAAGAAGTAGCAGTCGATGGCCATCAGCGAATGGGTAAGTGGACGTGTATTCAAATTCGTCCATGGCAACAACTTGGTTTACAACACGTGCTGGGAAGACACTCGCTTGGATCGACAAGCGCTGGAGCTAACAGCACAAGATCGAGTGATGGTTATTACCTCTGCGGGATGCAACGCGCTCGACTATCTCCTCGCAGGTGCTGGCCACGTATATGCCGTCGACATGAATCCTCGGCAGAACGCTTTGTTGGAGTTGAAAGCATCAGCGATTCGTAATTTGGAGTACGATCGATTTTTTCAAATGTTTGGAGAGGGCTATCTGCCCAATGTTGAGGCGGTTTACTCGTCTCACCTCAGACAATCGATATCGGCGACGAGTCGCAAGTACTGGGATCGTTGGATACGATTCTTTGACAACCCTCGCAAATCGTTTTACTTCCGAGGAACCTCCGGAGCGTTCGCTCGGATGATCGGTATTTACATCAATCGAGTTGCCCGCTGTCGCCCGGAAGTGCTGGAAATCCTAGAGGCACCGACCCTTCAAGCCCAACAAGAGATTTACGCGAGGGCGCGTGAAAAGATATGGTCCAAGACTTTGAGATTCGCCATGAACCGCGACACCACCTTGAGCATGCTTGGAGTTCCAAAAGCTCAACGCAAGCAAATTGATGAACAATATCCTGGCGGGGTCGTCCAATTTGTTGAAGATTCGATGGAAGCGGTTTTCGCAAAAATTCCAATTCAGGACAACTACTTCTGGCGGGTTTATATCACCGGCAAGTACACTCCCACTTGCTGCCCAGAATACGTGAAACAAGAGAACTTCGAAAAACTCAAGACTGGCGGTTTAGACCGATTGACGGTGACCACGGACTCGGTTCAGGGTTTCCTTGAGAAACACGACGGATCTATTTCTCGCTTCATCTTGCTAGACCATATGGACTGGCTCAGCGATCACTATTTTCCGCTCCTCGAATCGGAATGGCAAGCGATTTTAAGTCGAGCGGCACCCAACTCACGAATCCTATGGCGATCCGGTGGTCTCCGCACCGAGTTCATCGACGACGTCAAAGTTAAACGCAACGGTGAATTGGTTAAGCTTCCTGAACTTCTTCGTTACAATACGGAGCTGGCAATGAAGCTTCATCAGCTCGACCGAGTGCATACGTACGGCAGTTTCTACATCGCCGACTTGGACATTTGATTTTTGGTTGCTTGGGTTTGGAGACATCGTGGTTCATCTTCCTACAGGTTTTCGTTTCGCGGGCGTATCGAGTAACATCAAAAGCCGCCTGGGCGCTCGCGACGTAACACTCATTGTTTCCGACGTGCCATGTACTGCTGCAGGCGTTTATACGACGAATCAAATCGTCGCTGCCCCAGTGGTCGTGTCGCGCAGCCGAACGCCATCGAATACGATTCGAGGAGTCGTGGTCAATAGCGGCAATGCAAACGCTTGTACTGGAACACGAGGTCACCAAGACGCGGTCGAAATGACTAGGCTTGCTGCGAACGCGGTCGACCCAACAGGGAATTTGACTGCGGATCAATTCTTGGTGATGAGCACTGGTGTGATCGGGCGATTCCTGCCGATGGGAAAAGTTGCGGCTGGTATCAATGCGGCAGCCCTAGAACTGGCTGGCAACGAGCAAGGGTTCTTGAACGCATGCGATGGAATTCTCACCACGGATATCGCTCGCAAGATCGCGGACCGAAAATTCGATCTTGGCGGGAAGACGACGCATATTGTTGGGATGTGCAAGGGAGCGGGCATGATCGGTCCCAAGATGGCAACGATGTTGGCTATCATCATCACCGACGCACCCATGGAACCAGCGCAAGCACAACGAATATTGCAATCGGCGGCTAACAAATCCTTCAATTGCATTAGCGTTGAGGGACATATGAGCACGAACGATACCCTGGTAATGCTCGCAGCCCAACCGACAGCGGCCAGGCCAGCCATTCAAGGTATTGAGGAGATTGCATTTTCGAGTCAACTGGACGAGATGGCTATCGAATTGGCGAAAAAGATTCCAGATGACGGGGAGGGCGCAACGCATCTCATCGAAATTCGAATTGTCGGTGCGAACACCGACGCAGATGCAAATGCTGTCGCCAGGAGCATTGCATTGAGCAATTTGGTCAAAACAGCAATCACAGGTGGGGATCCCAATTGGGGCCGGATCGTATCCGCAGCCGGCTACGCGGGTGTGCCCATTCGCCCTGAATACACTGCTCTTGAGATCAATGGTATTCCTCTCTTTGATCGAGGTGAACCTCTCCCGTTCGATGCGTCAATCGTTAGCAATTCGATCAAGGGAGCAAAGCTGACGGAAATCGATTTGCGCGTTGGGTTAGGCCCCGGTTCGGCAAAGCACTGGACGACAGACCTCAACACAGAATATGTTCGGTTCAATTCCGAATACACAACTTAGCGAATACGCGTACACAATTTAGCGAATACGCGTTTGGCAATGGACTGCTATGCTCTAGCCCGAACTGCCAAATAATCATCTAAAATTTGGCGAGTCGTCCGGACGCCAGTCGAGTCTGGCAGCATGTCGTTTTGATTTCCATCGTTTGACATTCGGAAGGAACCGTGCAACTGCCTGCATTGCGACCCTGTCAGAATTCCTAATGCGTTGGATGCCCGAACACTGCCCGCGGGAAGAAGCTCAACTCGATTCCGCGCACATTCGTTCCATTTTTTGAGGTTGTTCACGCCGTCGATTGCCCGAAGCGGTCCACCGCTTGTCAAGATTCGACGAAAACCGACCGCAATCAAGTCTTCGATGGATTGGATCGGGTCGCGAACTTCATCAAAAGCTCGATGCATTACCAATTCGCACTCTGGCAGCGAGCTTGCAACCAAGCTCAAAAAGCGAGTGTCAAGGGATCCGCCAGGAAGAAGCCCACCAATGGCAATACCGTCAGCACCCAACTGAATGGCATGTCGCGACTCGTAAATCATTTGCTCGATTTCATGATCCGCAAACTCAAAATTGCCAGCACGGGACCGTATCAAGACGATCAATGGAACCTTGACAGCTTTTCTAACTTCACTGATCAAAGAGGCGCTTGGGGTCACGCCGCCAACACTTAGGCGTTCGCACAATTCGATGCGTTGTGCCCCGGCTAAAACAGCAGTATTGGCAGCTTGTACTGTGTCAACGCATACTTCGAGCATCGGCTTCTACATGACAGCGGGCACAAAGAACCAAACGAGTGTGAGGACAACACATATCGTATATGCGACAAACAGACTTGGACGAAATACTCGCAACGGCACAAAGGCATCGCTCGTTTCAAACAATTTGCTGAGCACTCTCCAATAATAACCGGCTGCAATCACTGCGTTGAAGGCCATCACGACTGCCATCGCGATGCTAAGCGGATCCTTGGTTCCCGCAGCAACCGTCCCCATAAAAACTAAGAACTTAGCCCAAAAGCCCGCGGTCAAAGGTAATCCGATCATGCTGATCAAACAAACCGTCATTCCGATGGAAGCCGCAGGACGTCGATAAAACATGCCGGACAAATCGCCGACGAGTTGCGTTTTGCCACCCGCCGCTTCGATCTCGCCCAAACAAGCAAAGAAGCCGAGCGTCATGGCGGCATACGCAGCCAGATAGGAGTAGAGCACGTTAGGATCTGCGTTCTCCCGTAGCAACGCAGTCATCGCTAACATTAGATATCCTGTGTGGGCCACACTCGAGTATGCCAACAATCGCCGAAGATTGTTCTGCGCAGAAGCAAAGAAGTTTCCAACGAACATCGTCAAGGCGGAACATACGAACAACACCGGTACCACGATTTCAAGCGTCTGACTATTTAAGCCCGTACCCATGATTCGAATCAAAGCCACAAAACCAGCGACTTTGGGCAAGTAACTCATGATGCCAGCCATGGTTAGACTCGTGCCCTCAAACACATCCGGCGCATAAAAGTGAAATGGAACCGCCGTAACTCGAAACGCCAGACCGCACATGACGAGCACCAAGGCGAGTGAAGTCAACCTGTTTGCAGTCGCGAAATTGTTTTGGATGACCTGCAGGTTGGTCGAGCCAACGAATCCGTAAAGATAACTAACTCCCAGCAAAAAAAAGCTAGATGCAAACGCACTCAATAAAAAGTATTTGATTGTCGCCTCCGCACCTGCGTTGTCATTTTTGACGATTCCCAACATGATGTAGGTCGGGATACTGATCAATTCGAGCCCAAGAAACAAAGAGACAAGATCATTGGACGCACCGACTACCGGGACGGCACCAATCATGATGATCAAGCATCCGTAGTACTCGCCCAAATGTGCTCGAGGTGCCGTTGACCAAGACATCAAGATCAGGATCAAGCCACCTAGAAGCGCAAGTCGCTCAGATGCCAATGCCGCCGCATCAAATCGAAAGAGCCCTTGTCCCAAATCGTCAGGAACAACCCGTATCCATCCAAGAATTGCAGCAACCAAGAGCAACACGAGGGATGCGACAGCCATGCCGTTGCGTTGCCCGTGCACATCGCGTGCTTTGCCTGACTTTAGCACCAAGGAAGCTGCCAACAACAACGAACCCCCCAAGATCAATGTGATCGCAGGTGCCATCAATGCTAATGAGGATTTGATTGTTTCTAATGTATCCACAGTATTGCCAAATTCGAAAGGAGTGACGACGCTTCAGGTTGTCACAAAGTAAGCTGTTTACCGGTGTCTTAGGGTTGTGTTTGTGCCAGTTGGTCGATTTCAGAATGGACGGCCTTCGAGCTTGGTTCCGACACAGACACAATTCGTTTAATGTCGTTCTCGATTAAATCCATCGAATCTTGAGGTCGCACTCCGATAAACAGACAAATGCAGGCCAGGGCGAGCAAAGGTGCGAACTCGGTTGCTTTCAAGTCGCCATTCACCTGGGCATGCACCTTGGACTTGCCCTCTCCATTGCTGCCGAACAAGACTCTTTGAACAATTCTCAGTCCATACCAAGCCCCTAAAACCGTTCCCAAAACGGCAATGGCGGTAAACAGACCGGAGACCCGTATCATTCCCGTCATGGCAAGCAATTCGCCAACAAAGCCGTTCAAGCCAGGCAGTCCCGCACCCGCCAATGTAAAGAAAACCATCATCACGGCCAACTTAGGATAGATCGACGCCAGCCCGCAATCTTCATCGTCCAGCGACACTGGTCCGCGTCTTTGCTCGAGCATCGCCAAAATCAGAAACATGCTGCAAGTGATGATTCCATGATTGAACATTTGGATGGCAGCACCACTGAGGCCTTCGCTGTTCATCGACATCAGCCCGAGGGTGATGAATCCAACGTGACTAATCGAGCTGTACGCCAGGACCTTTCTCATGTCCGATTGCGATAGAGCCACAAACGCACCGTACACAATGGCAACGGCTCCTAACCCTCCGAAGAGCATTTGCGCATACGTCGACAAAGCCAATGGCGTCAGCGGAATAACAATTCGGATGATGCCAAACACTCCAAGTTTTGCAACGACCGAGGCAATCAACGCGGTTGTGTTGGGGTGAGCCGCAGCGTATGTCGTCGGCAACCAAGTATGTAAGGGCAAGATCGCTAACTTGATTCCAAATCCCAACAGCAAAATCCAAGCGATCCACTGATCTTTGCTTGCAAGAGTCGACACGGAATTTAATGCATCGCCCGGTGAGGCGTTGATCGCTGCTAACTGGTTTTCTTTGGCGATTGCAGACAACAGTTCGAGCGAAACCGTCGATGGTCGAACAGGTGTTGCGGACTGCAGCGCAATACCGATTAGCCCAATCACCATCGGGACGCTTCCGACCAATGTGTACAGCAGGAATTTTCGAGAAGCCTTGAGCGACTCTGCTTTATCTCCCCACCCATTTATCAGCAAGATAATCGGCAACAAAACGGCTTCAAAGAATAGATAAAAGGACAACAGGTCCATCGACAGAAAAACGCCCAGCAACATGGATTGCGTGATCAGTATTAACGCCAAGTAGCTAACTAACCGTTCACGGATTTGGTGCGTCGCCATAATCATGGTGACGAAACCCACAATTCCAGTCAGCAAGACGAGCAATGCGCCAATTCCGTCGGCTCCGAACTGCAAATGCCAATAAATAGGATGTCCACCCACGGAAACGGGCAAGCGAATATGGAGCCAATCGGGCGCATATACGGCACGGGCAATAATCGTCGCACCGTTCGTTGCGGAATCAGGTACAGCCGCACCACAAACTTGAAATAGCAGCAACAAACTGAGCGCAAGAACTAAGCCCGAGGCACCGAGCGCCAAGCCGACGAGCGATTCGGCTTTGGTTCCAGCCAGGAACATGCCAAGCCCAACCAACAGCGGCAACAAGATTAACAGAGGAATAATTAACGTCATGAGATTTGCAGGTTATCGAGTAGCGATCCAAACAGCGACGGCAGCAATCCCGACGGCAGTAATAAAAGAATAGCCAGGAACACGTCCATTTTGCACACGTTGCCCCATGAGCCCGAAAAGTCTTGGTACCGATGCGATTTGCATCGCTAAACTATCGATGATGTTGGCGTCGAACCAACCAAGGATTCTGGCAAACCATTCCAACGGAACAACGAACGCTGCATTGTAGAGCCAATCGATGTACAGTCGATTGCGGCCGAAATCGGCAAAGGCAGCCCATGCGCTACTGGTCGCAGTGCTTGGTTCTACTTTCGACAACGCGTACCCGATACCAATGCCAACAACCGCCAAAATACCCGATAAAACCATGACCCAATATTGTTCATGATGTTCGCCGTGCGACATCAATGCAGGTGTTTGTTCGAGGTACTTGGCGATAGCCCCGGTGGGACCCAATAACAATCCTGCCAAGGTCGCACCAACAGCAAGAACTACCATGGGTACAAGCATCACATTTGTCGCCTCATGCGCATGATGTCCGGCCTCTTCCGGCAGCTTTTCTGTTCCGAGAAACGTTGTAAAGTAGGCGCGAGAAGTGTAAACGGCGGTCATTAATGCTGTGACAAAACCGATCGCTAATAGTATCGAGAATTGTGTTCCGTATTCGCCATCTTTGCTTGCATCCGCGAGCACAGCTAAAATTCCGTCCTTACTGAAAAACCCGGCTAACGGAAACAAACCAGCCAGGGCGGCAGCACCGATCAAAAACAAGATGTTGGTCTTTGGCAAGACTTTCCTAAGTCCCCCGAAACGACGCATGTCGATCACGTCCCCCATCGCATGCATGACATTGCCCGCAGCCAAAAACAACAAAGCCTTAAAAAAAGCATGGGTAATCAAGTGAAACATGGCTGCTACCACCGCAACGACCATCAGTTCCTTGATCGCGCCTGCACCCAAAGCCATAAACAGATAGCCAAGTTGACTTACCGTCGAATAAGCCAAAACGCGTTTAAGGTCATCTTGAAAAAGCGCCATCCAAGCCGCGATGAACGCAGTGATTCCACCCAACCAGGCGACGGTGCTCAGAACTGCAGGCGTGAACTCAAGCAGCGGAGATAAGCGTGCCATCAAGTAAACGCCAGAGGTCACCATCGTTGCCGCGTGGATTAGCGCTGAAACCGGAGTTGGACCCTCCATCGCGTCTGGCAGCCAGACGTGGAATGGAAATTGCGCTGATTTGCCGATCGCTCCAATCATCAACAAGAAGCCGATCGTAGTCAGCAACTCAGAATGATCCCTAACAATAAACGGTACGGCTTTGAAAATAGTATCGAAGTTCAAGCGAGCAAAAAAACCGTTGGATGCCCCGATTTCAGTTTGGCCGACGGCATAGGCCAACAGCAGGATTCCAAACAAAAAGAAGCAATCCGCGATTCGGTTCACAAGAAACGCCTTCGTGGCCGCACGAGCCGCGCTCGGTTTGCGGAACCAGAAACCGATCAACAGATAAGAACAGGTTCCTACACCCTCCCAAAATGCATATAACATCAGCAAGTTGTGGGACAAGACAAGCATCGTCATCGAAAAGACGAACCCGCAAAAGACTGCGTAATAGCGCGCAAATCCTGGGTCATCGTGCATGTAGTCTTTGGAATAGACGGCAATCATGGCAGAGATACACGTCACGACCGTCAGCAGCGACAAGCACAGCGTGTCCACTTTCAGCGAAATATCCAACGTCAAACCGCCTACGTTGAGATAGCGATATCCCTGGAATGTTGCCCCGCTATCGCCTTGCGCGCCGAAGGCGACTAGGCAGATTGTAAAGAGGGCAGAGAACAGCAACGAGATGATCGCGGGCAAGTGAGCAATCTTGCGATCACCACGAAAAGCCATAACCGTGCAAATAATACAACCCGCAAGTGGGGCTATCGGCACCATCCAAGCGAACAAACTAAGCATGTGTGACGCCCTCCGGAGTGCGAGCGTTAATGCGTTCGGCAATTTCGCCGGTGACAGCATCGAAGTTGGCTGGGACAGGTAGTTCCATCGGATCTAATCCGGAAGGAGTGAGTTTTGGGAATTCTTGTTCGTCGTGTTCCATCGAAACAGAGGCTTCTAACTCCTTTGGAACAATCGTTTCGCTCAAATCGTCCCAGGCTTTGATGTCAAGCGTTGCTTTGCGTCGGAACAAGGAAACAACAAGGGCCAATGCAATAGCAGCTTCGCAAGCGGCAATGGTCAGAACCATGATCGCCAATACTTGACCTTGGAAATTCTGATGGTGCCGAGAGAATGCAATCAGGTTAATACTGACACCCGAGAGCATCATCTCCAAGGACAAAAACATCAAGATCAGCGATCGGCGAGTCAGAAACCCAACCATGCCAAGTACAAAAAGAAGGCCGCCAAAGACGAGCAAGTTCTGAGTCAAAATATCGTTCACGCGTGCTCCTCCGTTGTTCGTTGGGCCAAGGCAAGTGCTCCAATCGTCGCAACCAGCAGCACCGTACCGGCCAACTCAACTGCAATCAAATAGTCCGTGTAGAGTGCCCGGCCAAGTCCTGCTGTTGTGCCCGGCACGAGCCTCGCGCTAGGAGTTGTCTTCTGGTAAAACTCCTCTGCCTTCTCAGACCGCAATTCCGCAGGAAGACTCGCTTGACTGTAAGGCCGCGTTGCATCGACTTGGTTCGAAGCGAACGCTTTTTCTCCAGTCACGCACATCGTAATCGTGGTTAACAGAACAGCCCCGATGGCACCTGCCAACAGAGGGTTAGTCAGTTGGATATCGTAAGCTCTCAAATCCGTGTGTTGTGCAAACATCAGCACGAACAAAAAGATAATGATGGTCGCCCCGGCATAAACAATCATGGTGGCTGCCGCCACAAAGAGAGCAGATTGCATAAACAGAATTCCGCAAGTGGATAGCACGGCCGTAGCGAATCCAAGGGCGGCATATACCGGTTCACGAGCAACCAAAAAACTGACACCACCGGCCGTCGCCACCGCACAGAAACTCATCAGCATCCAGGATTCAAGTGTATTGGGGGTGAATCCAATGGCTAAAATAACCGCAGCCAAGATCGCAATGATCCCGCTTCCTGTGGCTGGTTTCGACTTCACAACCCCATGTTGGATAAGCATGTATCCAATCGCCCCAAATACGATCGGAGCTAGCATCCACAAATTCCAAGTACCAACAACTGTAGGCTGAGCCGCCGAAATCGTTTTTGGATCCGGCAATACTTGGGCGACAAAGAAAAAGTCTGGCAAGCTTGCTGCCAAACGGTTCATTGCCATATAAGTGATTAGGGAATTCATATTAGCTGTCTTGATAGAATTGAGTTAGCCGTGACGACCTTGCCCGGGAGGGGGTGGGCCTTGTTTCGCAGTCGGGGCTTCGAGGGATGCAGGACCTAACGCACCGCGATTGGTTCGAATCGGATCGTTGCCCGAATTCACCGTCTGGTCGTATACGGACAGTAACTTTTCCTTGTCGTAGATCATCTCTTGGCGAGTTAAACCCGTCAGGTCGTAAATGCTAGTCAACTCGATTGCGTCGACCGGGCAGGCTTCTTCGCACATGCCGCAATAAATGCATCGCAACTCATCGATCGTGAATGTCTCCGGATACTTGTCCCGATCTTTCCACTTAGGATCGTCCTTTGGAGCAGGTGCAGCGATGATCTCGATGCAGTTGGCTGGGCAAGCTGTCTGGCACATGTAACATGCCACACATTTGACACGCCCTGCTTCGTCTCGATTGAGTCGGTGAACGCCTCGGTAATTCGGAGGAATGGTCGGTTCAACTTCTGGGTACTGTCTAGTCGTTGTCTTGCCGGAAAACGCGTGCTTCAGGGCCGTCGCAACTCCGGAAACAATCGCTGGCAGGTACATAGCTTCTACCCAGCCAAGTTTCGGCTCGTCGCCCCATTTTACCGTCTTCGTCTTTTTCGTAGTCGTCATATCGTTACCTCGCTGGTCGTTTGAGCAATCGAAGGCCGTCCAGCCGATCGTGGTCTATTGATAGTAAATTGCAATTGTCGTGCACTGATCAACGACCCAACAAAAATGAAAATCGCAGTGAAAGATAACAAGTGTTTCGGCAAGTCGAACGTCAAGACGACCGCCACGCACAACAGATTGACCAGCCCTAACGGAATCAGGCCTTTCCATGCAAGTCCCATCAATTGGTCAAACCGAAATCGCGGCAGCGCCCATCGAAGCAACATGATAAAGGAAACAACCATTCCTACTTTGAAAACCAATACAAACGTTCGCAACAACATACCACCCAGTGAGCTGTCTACCGGGCCTGTTAATCCAGGGAAATGCCAACCGCCGAAGAATAACAACGACGTCAAGAAGCTCACTGTGATTACGTGCGTATACTCTGCCAAGAAAAACAGAACGAACTTAATGCCACCGTATTCCGTGTGAAAGCCACCCACCAGCTCCTGTTCGCATTCCGGCAAATCGAACGGCAGTCTGTTTGTTTCTGCCAAAGCGCTAGTAAAAAACACAAGTAGACCTACCGGTTGCCAGAACATGTTCCAGTTCCAAAATGGGCCACCTTGTGCGGCGACAATTTGTTCGATGTTCAGTGATCCGGCAGCCGCGATGATTCCAATGATCGAGAGCCCAAGCGGGATCTCGTAGCTAATGAACTGCGCACAAGATCGTATAGCACCGTACAGCGAATACTTGTTGTTGGAAGCCCAACCGCCGAGGATGATGCCATACGCGGACAAGGAACTGATCGCAATCATCATCAAGATGCCGATATCGATACCTGGAGCAACAATGTAACGAAAGCCGCTACTGTATTCCGTCGGAACTGGACCGAAGGGCATGACAACCAATGCGAACATGGCAGTCATCAAACTAAACGTTGGCGCAATGAAATACAAGAGCTTGTAAACGTGTGCCGGGATCGTTTGTTCTTTCAGGAAGAGTTTGATCGCGTCCGCAATGGCATGAAACAAACCAAATGGACCGACCCGATTTGGACCGAGTCTGTCTTGAACATACGCAGCAAGTTTCCGCTCGATGAACGTCATGTACAGTCCAAGGAACGGCACGAAGGCGAGAATGACGCCTATGGCAGCAAGAGTCGGCCAAAGGGTCGGCCAAATTTCCTTGAGGTATTCGAACATGGATCTGGTAACTGGGTAAGTGTTGGTTGGTATTTCCGGGCTGCAACGTTTTTGTTTTACGAATGAATCGGTTCTGGTGCGGTCGTTGCAATCTTTACGCCGTGGTCCCCTAATTCGCCGACTGACAATGTGGCAAGAGTTGGCACAGTCCGACCGATCTCCTTTCGCAATGCCATCGCATTGAAAAGCCCCTTGCGCTCCGACAGTTCCATTAGAATTCGACCATCCGCTCTCGCATCGCCCGGGCAACGAATGGCACCATGGGCCGCTTGAGCAAGCCCTGCATAGTTGACATAGGTTCCGTCCCGTTCCGCAAAGGAGGCTGACGGCAAAACAAAATCGGCTCTGTCGCTCAACGGTGACGGGAAAATATCTTGAACGATCAACAAAGCTGGCTTGCCAATTCCTCGATCGATCGATTCGGTCACCCAGCCTTGACTGCATCCACCAACAACATAAAACGCCGTCGCATCCGCTTTCAGAATGACATCGTCTAAGTGTCGAACTTGGCCTTCAAAGTGACGCAAAATGGCCTCAACTCCCAAGCGATTCGGGCATTTCTCTGCCCGGATGGTGAACTTAACTTTGTCTTGGGCTGGGGGTTGGCCCTTGGGACCTTTCGGGTATTGGTCATCCACTCCGTCAACAGGAACGGGTCCAAGCACCAATCGAATACGTTTGTCAATTTCTTTCAAGTATCCCGCAAGTAAATAAGCTTCTTCGACCGTCATGAACGGCGAAAGAACAGCGACGAATCCGTGAGCATCGTTCTTGATCGCTTCTTTGATTTTCGAACGCGCCATCGACATCGATTCGGACCAGGGATCGGAAAAGTCAAGATCTGCGGTTCCGGTTGGTTTGCCATTCGGCGGCTTAGCGGATGGAGCCTTTGAAAAAGCTGCAGAAATTCTGGGCAGCTTCAGCCTGCGTTCGTCGTGAATATATTTAAATCCGAACCGACCTTCGTCGCACATAAAATGCCCTTGCGCAAGCGGATTCTCGCGAGGTCGTAATCGATAAACTTTGTCTTCGTTTTGATCGACTTGGATACTGCAACCGGTTGAGCAACCCGTGCATACGCTGTCCGAATGCTTAAGCCACCACACTCGTTTTTTGTACAAGAAGTCTTTGCTGCATAGCGCGCCGACTGGGCACAAGTCAACAACGTTGCCAGCGAGCTTGTTATCGCAAGGCACTTCGGGAAAGACATCGATCTCTTCGTGACTACCACGCGCAACGACTTGAAGTTCGGCCGTGCCACTTATTTCTCGGGTGAACCGAACGCATCGAGTGCACATAACGCATCGGTCTGTGAACAACGCGATTTGCTCGCCGATGTGGTACTTGTCCATTCGCTGGATTTTGGGCTCATCCAACCGACTGTGCGCGTTGCCAAATTTGTAGGTGTAATCCTGGAGATAGCACTCACCTGCCTGATCGCAGATCGAGCAGTCCAGCGGATGGTTGAGGAGCAACAACTCAAGCGTCATGGCTTGCGTTGTCTTGACTTTGGGAGTGTCGGTCCGAATCACGGTGCCTTCTCGGATCGGCGTTTGGCAACCCGGCACCAACTTCGGACCCATGACAATGGTGCCGTCCGGCTTGCGTTCGCCTACTTCGACTAGGCACATACGGCACGAGGCCACGACCGAGAGGGATTCATGCCAGCAGTAGTGCGGGATCTCAACTCCAGCCTTGCGAGCGGCAAGGATGCAATTGTCCTTGGGATCAGCATCGACTTCGATGTCGTTAACGATAACCTTTGCCACTTGTGTCGGTTCCGGATTGATGAAATGGAAAGTTGTTGATTAATGAGCTCCGGCCAACGCTGGGCTTTCGCTGCGTCGTCCGCTTTTGATGTACTCTTCGAATTCGGGTCGGAATTTATGGATCGCGTTCTTGATCGGCCAGGCAGCGCCGTCGGCCAAACCGCAAATCGTAGTTCCCGGGATCGTACCCATCGATCCCGAGATCTCAAGCAACAAATCAATGTCGCTGAGTTTGCCTCGACCATCTCGAATACGTTCCAAAATTTTCGTTGACCACGCTGTCCCCTCGCGGCATGGCGTACACTGTCCGCACGACTCATGTGCAAAGAAACGGCATGCGTTGTACAGCACATCGACCATGCTTGTATGATCGTCAATGACGACCACAGCGGCTGTACCGAGTCCCAAGCATCCGACGCGACCTGGACCAGCAAAATCCAAAGGCGTATCGAGTTCTTTCTCGCTCATGAAACCCATGCTGATACCGCCAGGCACGACAGCTTTGGCTTTTCGGCCTTTCCACACGCCACCGGCATGCTTGTCGATTAGATCGCGAGCCGAAATACCCATGGGAAGCTCTACGAGACCGGGCTTGTTGACGTGTCCACTAATGCAATAGAGCTTTGGTCCGTAGGAACCAGCGTCGCGTGGGTTGTTCGGATCCTTGGGCACTCCCATGCTCATGAACCATTCGGCACCATGATTGATGATGTGCGGAATGCATGCCATCGTCTCAACGTTGTTCACAACCGTCGGACGACGAAACGCACCTTCGATGGCGGGAAACGGCGGCTTGATTCGAGGCCAAGCCCGCTTGCCCTCAAGGCTTTCAATCAGTCCAGTTTCTTCACCGCAAATGTACGCACAAGCACCTCGATGCAAGTGCACGTCCAAGTCGTAGCCGGAACCTAGAATGTTCTTGCCGAGCAGATTGTTAGCATACATTTCATCGATCGCGTCTTTGAGCACGCGATAGCATCGGCCGTACTCGTAGCGAAGATAGAAGTACGCGGTTGTGGTCCGAGTTGCAAAACTGCTGATCACAATGCCTTCGAGCACCTGGTGCGGATCTTGTTCGATCAAGACACGATTGTTGAACGTGCCTGGCTCGCTTTCGTCTCCGTTGATGCAAAGATAGATTGGGCCGGAGACATCCTTGGGCAGGAATGTCCACTTGAGTCCGGTTGGAAAGCCCGCACCGCCACGCCCGCGGAGCCCTGATGTCTTGACCACATCGATGACTTCGGTGTTCTTCATCGCAAGGGCTTTTGCAAGCGCTTGATATCCACCATCGGCTTTGTAGTTTTCTAACTTGTGGCTGTTCGGTTTACCCAGACGAGCCAACAAAACGGGCTTGAAATCTTCGTTGCTCATGCTCCACCTCTTACTTGTTTTTCCACATCATCCGCAGTCACACACAACGTCAGTTCGTCATCTACCAGCATGCATGGCGCACCATCGCAAGCGCCCAAGCACTCAGCCAGTTCCAGGGTCACCTCGCCATCGGCAGTTGTTTGACCCGGCTGAATATTCCAGCGTGAACACAACTCCGCGAGCAACTCGTCGCCACCTCGAAGCATGCACGGCAACGAGCGGCAAATCCAAACCCGTTTCTTGCCGAGGGGATCTTCTTCGGTTCGAAAGAAGCCGTAGAACGACAGTGTGTCGTTGATTTGTGCAGGGGAGAGTTCAAGAATGTCCGCAATCTCGGAGATGGCTTTGCGACTTACACAGCCCTTTTCTTCTTGAACAACGTGCAAAGCTGGCAGCGTAACCGCTTGCTTACTTGGATAGCGACCGAGGTGCTCCTCGATTACCTTTTTGGCATTGGAACTCAATTCGCTCATCGATCCAACTCCGCTGCAATAATGTTAATACTTCCCAGAACCGCCACAACGTCGCTCAACATGCAGCCTCGCATCATTCTTGAAAACAAGGAGAAGTGAAGCAACGAGGGGGGACGCGTTCGTGCTCGGTAAGCCCGAAACGACCCGTCGCCGACAATGTAATAGCCGAGTTCGCCGTTGGGAGACTCGGTTGCCGCATAAACTGATTCTTTGGGAGCTTGCATTTGACGGTTGGGCATGACGCTCTCGAAGTGATGAATGAGGCCTTCGATACTTCGATAAACTTCGCGTTTGTCGGGCATGCTCTCTTTGCCAGTGCCGGCGGCAAAAATCGGGCCTGCTGGAATGTTCTCAACGGCTTGTTCGATGATTTTGATGCTTTCCAGCATTTCCATCATTCGAACTTGGAAGCGAGCGTAACAATCACCACCTTGACTCGCGCACACATCGAAATCGAAGTCTTCATAGGCGAGATATGGTTCATCGCGACGAAGATCGCGAACCACACCGCTTGCACGGGCGACCGGACCTGTCGCACCCCCGGCAATCGCTTCTTCACGGCTGAGAACACCCACATCCCGCGTACGCTCAACGAAGATCCGATTCTTCATTAAAAGACCGCTGAAGTCGCGATAGACCTTGGGGAAATTTCGAACGAAATCGCGGACCATCGTGACCCAATCGTCCGTAACGTCGTAGAGCAAGCCCCCAACGCGAGTGTACGAAGTATGAAATCGTTGCCCCGAAGCTCGCTCGCAAATTTCGTAAATGGCCTCGCGTTCGTTGAAGGCATACATGAACGCAGTTGCACCACCAAGGTCAAGCACACATGTGCCCAAGCAAAGAAGGTGGTCATGGATCCGCATGAGCTCAGCAAAGATGGTGCGTATGTATTTGCAACGCGGCGTTAGATCGATGCCGAGTAGTTTCTCCACCGCATGGTGCCATGCGATTTCGTTGGCCATCGGCGAGATATAATTCATTCTGTCGACGATGGTAACGTACTGATTAAAATCAAGCACTTCACCTAGCTTCTCGAACCCGCTGTGCAAGAAACCGATGTCGGGCTCGGCATCGATGACCATTTCGCCGTCTAACTGCAAAACCAAACGCAATGTCGTGTGGGTGGCAGGGTGCTGTGGTCCAAAGTTGAGCGTCCAAAGACCTTCGCGTTGATTCGCATTGAGATCCGGGCTTTCGAGCAGTTCTAATGGCATGCTAACAGACTCCGCTCAGCTTTCTGCTCGTGTGATGACTGGAAAATTATGACGCTCGCCCCGCCCCTTAACGGGATAGTCTTTTCGCATCGGAAAGGACTGAAATTCTTGAGGTAACAGCAATCTTTTGAAGTTTGGATGACCCGAAAAAAGGATTCCGTACATGTCGTAAACTTCGCGTTCAAGCCAATCGGCCCCAGACCAAACCGAGGTTGCAGATGGGATCGTGAGGTCTGGCTCATTCAAATAAGTCTTAGCGATCATACGCAGCCCAGTGTCGACGTTGAGCAAACAGTAAACGATCTCAAATCGATCCGTTGCATTGCTATACTCAAGCAAATCCACGGCGGTCAGGTCAGAGAGTTGCTCGAAACCAGCGGATTTGAATGCATTCAAACACTTCAGCAATTCGGTCGCTGGAAACACGACACGATATTGGTCCCGAAATTCGGACCATTCGAGCGCGACGCCGACGAGCGAATCGGCGAGCGTTACTTTTACTGCATCGATTTCGACGGAACTCGGTTTCGGTGTTTCAGTTGTCATGGTTTAGTGCACCGGATCGTAGGTTGGATCATCAAGCTTGAACCCATTGCGCTCGCGGATTCGAATCAGTTCATCCTCATCGAAGCGGGGTGGGCCTTCGGGCAGAATACGGAGCTTGAACTCGCGTGCGTTAATCGTTCCACCTTTTTGAATTTTTTCTTGCAGGTCGATGATGCCACGGATCAATTGCTCAGGTCGCGGTGGGCAGCCAGGAATGTAAACGTCCACCGGCATAAATCGATCGATACCTTGAACCACCGCGTACGTGTCGAAAACTCCACCGGAACAGGCACATGCACCCATGGAGATACACCACTTTGGCTCGGGCATCTGAAGCCAAATGCGTTGCAAGACCGGCAACATTTTCATAACCACTCGACCCGCCACAATCATCAAATCGCACTGGCGTGGCGAGAATCGCATCACCTCGCTACCGAAGCGAGATAAGTCGTGCTTGCTAGCCGCCGTGCTCATGAGCTCAATGCCGCAGCACGCTGTCGCAAAGGGCATTGGCCAAAGACTATTTGCCCGCCCCCACGAAGCAGCCGCGTCGAGCGTGGTCAAAAAAACGTTATCACCAAGCTGCTTGTTTATTTGCGTCGCCAATCGAAGACTCCTTTGCAATACGCAACCATGTAGGCTAAGCCTAAAGTTGCCATCAATACGAGAAGGACTGCCAAAACTGCGGGCCGAAACGCTTGCGGAACTCCATCCGGGGCAAGTAGCGAAACAGCCCACGGATAGACGAACAACAATTCAATGTCGAAAACCAAAAACAGAATGGCGATCAAGTAAAATTTAATGTCGAACGGCTTGCGAGCATCCCCAACTGGATCCATACCCGATTCATACGGCATGTCCTTGACGCGGGTCGGACGCCTCGGGGCAACCAAATGCGGTAGAATGATCGAAACAGCTGCGAAGCCTATAACTGCTATCAGATAAATTAATATTGGTAAATAATTTGCCACGGCCGATTCCTGCGGACAAGCGACTTTGTGAAAAATTTCACAAACTAGTCCCTGTATTGTAAGAACCAGCGATTTTTTGTCATCGGCAGTTTGAAAAGATTTTTCAGATCTTCAATTTTGGCAATCAAAAATGGTTTCGCTGCCGAAATCCTGGGCGAATGTCCGACCGAACTCCCCGCCGGTGGCACTAGGACACAGCGGACCAAAGTAGCAGGCACGCTCCGCCGTGCCGCAGCCAACAATAGGTGCAGGCACGCTCCGTCGTGCCGTTCGCCGTCAAGCTATTGCCAGGATTCCAGGTGGACGGCACATGGAATGTGCCTACTACTTTGTGGACGGCACATAGAATGTGCCTACTACTTTGACTTTTATCGGCTGTGTCCATTAGCGATACCGCGAGCGATTGATATTGCATCTTACCTTCGGATTTTGGACACTCCTGGACTTGACATCGGTCGCCGCGAGCATGGACGCTTGCACGCTTTGATCAAGCAAATCGAAGGATCTATTCATCCATGTTCAAGCATCGACTTGTACCAATTCTCATTTCTGCATCGTTCCACATTCTATTGTTCCAAAGTGCATCGCACGGCGTTGGCGAATCCTCGGGTGACTGCATTGTGATCGAATTTTCTGCGGCTGGCTGCACGAGGTGTGGCGAGATGCATCGCACCACCGACCAAGCGATCCAAGATGGATGGGTCGTTCGACGATTTGACACCAAGAGGGATGCGCACATGGCTTCGCGTTGGCAGGTTCAGAACGTACCAACGACAATTCTGGTTCGGAATGGCCGTGAACTAGATCGAATCTTGGGCCCCATCGAATATCGGGAGATGAAGCAGCGTATGTCGGCCGCATCGTCCGTAGATAGCATGCGTTCAACACCGACCGAGAGGCGTACTAGTCAGGAAAATATTCAGACGCCCGTTGTTCGAGCTCAATCGCAGCTCGCAATGGTACCAACGTCAGCCGCAGCTTCTTCCTCAGCCGCAGCTTCTTCCTCAGCCGGAAGCGCTGCGTTCATACCAAACGCGGCGTTCGGTCAACCTTTGAGAAGCAAGGATCCGAGGGAATCCACGGTTCGAATTCGCATCCAAGAACCTCAGCAAGAATCCGTAGGTACTGGAACCATCATCGATTCGCACGATGGTCAAGCATTGGTTTTGACCTGTGGGCATCTGTTCCGTGAAAGCCAAGGGCAGGCAAAGATAACCGTGGAAACATTTCTCGGCGGCCAAATCACATCGTACCCCGCCATCTTAGTCGACTTTCAAGCCAAGGACATGGATATTGGACTTGTTGCATTCCGTCCCAACATGGAGGTGCCAGTAGCGACGTTGATTCCCAAAAATCGAAAGCTGACTGAGGGGCAAACTGTCTTTAGTTGGGGTTGTGATCGAGGTGCGTTGCCCTCTCGATACGACTCTAAAATCACGAAATTAAACCGCTACCTTGGGGCACCCAACGTAGAAGTCGCTGGTCAACCCGTCGAGGGTCGGAGCGGAGGCGGGCTGTTTGACGAAAGCGGCGAGTTGATTGGCGTATGCTACGCTGCCGACCCAGAGCTCCAGGAAGGTCTCTATAACGGAGCTGAAGTGGTCTACTATCAACTCGCGAAGCTTGGATTGCAGCGACTTTTCAACGAACGGACGGGCGAACAGCCAAACACCAATAACCTAGCCCGCGACATGGCACCCAATCGATCAGCCCCACCTACATCCGAATTAACTGTTTTTTTGATGGGGAGCGATGGAAAACAAGAGCAACTGCACATTTCGCAACCGAACCCTCAATTGCTTCAAGCCCTAAGAGATAGTTCGCGACGACAGTAGGTCCTATCTGATGGGCTCGCCGGGTGCACAGCTTTTGTTCCAAAAACGGTAGCCGCAAAGCATAACAATCCACAGGACAAGCCTGTGGTATTGCCCGAATCCCGCAGCCTTGTGCTGCGGATTGTTCAGGTTTTCTGGATCGATTGGGACTATTTGCGTTTCAGGAGTACATGCACTGCAAAGTTGCGCCAGATTCGATTCTCGCATTGCTTGCCTTGCAATAACTCGTGCCAGCTTGAGTTGTCTGGCAACGCCGAACCATTCGATACCAAGACGTTGGCGAAGCGAAGACTTTTCCTAACCGTTGAGCAAGCCTCGCCAAAGCACCCGCTCTCGCGTGATGGTAGATATCCCCGAGGGGAATCGGTAGCAGTCCAATGCCAAGCAAATAAATCGTCGATTTGATATAGTTGGGTTTTGCTTCGATCCGTTCAAGGGAGCCAAAGAATCGATGCGTATTGGAATTCGACCCATCAATGATTTTGCTTTCAAAAAGATTTTCGGAACGAGTGCCAACAAATTGGCGCTCATCAGTTTTTTGAACGCAGTCCTTCGCTTGCACATTTCAATCGTCGACGTCACGATCGTTAACCCGTACAACCTGCAAGATTTCCTAGATGACAAGCTTTCCATTTTGGACATCAAGGCTGTCGATGCAAACGGCTCGATTTATGACATCGAAATGCAACTGACGATCTTCGAGGGGCTGATCCAACGTGTCGTGTTTTACGGGTGCGAGCTGTTTGCTGGGCAATTGAATGCCGGAGACGATTACACCCAACTCCATCCCGTTTACTCCATTTGCCTTATAAACGGTATTCTCTGGAAAGATGCTGAAAAAGTGCACCATGCGTTTCGGCTGACGGACCAGGAATCTGGGCGGACACTCGACAAGACAATTGAAATTCACACGCTTGAGCTGGGCAGGTATAATCTGAACGAGGTGGATTTAGCCATTGCAAGTAAGCGAGATCGCTGGCTGTACTGGTTTTTGCACGCTCATGAATACGAACCGGAGGCGTTATTAGCGCTGTTTCCGGAATCGGAGATGCAATTAGCGACGATTACACTCGCGAGAATAACCGAGATAACGGAGGACAAAAAGATGTACGACGCACGAGAAAAGGCGCTGCGAGATCAACAATGGGCACTCAACGCAGCACACCGAGAAGGCAAGATTGAGGGCAAGATTGAGGGGGAGATCAAAGGCGAGATTAAGCTGATTCGGACCCTTGAGGGAATCTTGGGGCTGGCTTTGAGCAACGTAGAGGATTTGCATAAACTGGACCTTGCGGATTTGCAATCGCGAACCAGCAATCTTCAAGACCGGGCTCGCAACCGCGCGTAGTTCCTTGTGCCAAGTTGTTGGGACGATCGAGTGTTTGGGACGATCCAGGATCGGGCCTTCATCGAACTCGACATTTATTTACTTATCGTTAGAATAGAAACTTGGAATCCCGATTTTTCAATTGCTTAGGAGTCGACCGTGTCCCTAGCTCTGCCTACAGATATTCATCAACGTATCCAGGCTCAACTAGCATCTGGAATGTTCACCTCGGTAGACGATGTGCTTCGACAAGCAATGGACACATTAGAGAAGCGGCAGACGGCACTTGGATCGCTCCAAAGAATGGTAAGCGTAGCAGACGACGAGTTACAGGCTGGAAGATCTGGACCTTTTGATTCTGAACAAACGAAGTCGGCTGTTCGGCAGCGATTGAATCAAATGGGTATTGTAGAATAATGCTGTTCGCTCGCCGAACACAAGCGGCGGAAGAGGATCTACAAGAAATCGCCTTCCAAATTGGTCTTCTGAGTCGCCGCCCCAATGTGGCAGACAAAATCATTGACGAATTGATCGAACAGGCAAACAACCTTGCGATCACTTCGCAGATTGCAACGATTGGCACCGAAGCTCCAGAAATCGGACGAGACTTGCGGTTGTTTTGCCATAAACGTTGGGTCTTGATTTTCCGCTATATGCCACATGGAATCGATGTTTTGCGAATCGTCGACGGAAGCCAGGACTATCTTGCCTGGAAGCTTAGTTAGCGTGATAAAACCGGAACTTCGTGAGGGCGTCGCGAGCAGACGAATTGATCGACAAGCTCCTGGCAAATGCCACCAACTTTTTCCCGGCCATCATGGAACTCGACGAGCAGACGGAAATGCGCGAGAAGGTCATAATCGAATACACCGCCCAAATATGCTATCAAACACTCGGCGCGCCGAGAGCGTGGGGAGGAGTCGGGTTAATGCACCTAATGATTGCATTGCGAACGTATTGCTATTGCATTCAAGAACCAACATCGCTTAAGTTCGAACGCGATGTGCGTTGCCCAACCGCGCCTAAACTCAACTCAATTTTTTGCAAGACGCGTCCATGCGCAATTGCGACGATTGCTCATTTTCCAAGGATGGAAAACGGCTATGAAACTATGCCCAAGACAGTCCGATCCCTGTTCGAAAAGCCAACTTATCCATGGGTTGGCCTATCGAAATAGAACTGCTCACGTCTTGAGTACGTTGCTGCTAGTGCTATCCGCCGCAATGACCCATTCGAACACTATTGCGCAGGAACGTTCCGGAAAGATCAACGTTCCACCGTCTCCGACCGCAAAAACCGAGCGTGAATGGATATGGCATTCGGATTCGGAGACACAGCAACGGACTGGTGATGCTTACTTCCGACGCGTGATGGACTTGCCAGACACGGAGAAAGCGACCATTGAATTCGAAGCCAACGAGCTTTGCGAAGTTTTTGTAAACGGACGCAAAGTTGGCACATCCAAAGCAGCCAGAACGATGGAACGGGTCGATGTTTCAACTGCGGTTCGCCCTGGTAAGAACCTTATTGCGATTCGTGCGAGCAACCGGATAGGAAAAGATGCCGGTCTCAAGGTTGGCTTCATGTTCAAGCCAACGAGTGCCAAGTGGAGAATTGTCGTGAGTGACGCCGAATGGAAGGCGAGCAAGAGCGCCTCCCAAAATTGGCAAATGCTGCGGTTCGATGATAGCAAGTGGGGTAATGCACTATCGCTTGATTCGAACATGCGTCCTATCTCGGCACCTAATCAACGCGACGCCCAAACCGCCGACGCCCAAACTGCCGACAGTAGCAAAACCAAATCAAATCCAGTCGTCGTTTCGCTGGGTGACTACGATTCCAGCAAAGGCCCGCCACCTAAGGACCGATTCACAACGAAACCTGGTTTCGTCGTCGATGAAGTGATTGGGCATGCATCCATCGGTTCCGTTTTGGCAATGGCCTTCAATGAGTTCGGACACATCATCGCGTCACAAGAGGGTGGTCCGTTGGTGTTGATCTATGACGCGGACAAGGATGGCACTCCCGAAAAGTCTCGTACTTACTGCGAATTAATCGAGAACGTACAAGGTATCCTGCCGCTGAATGGGGATGTCTACGTGACAGGTGATGGACCAGACGGTTCTGGAGTGTATCGTTTGATTGATGAAGATCGCAACGGCACACTCGAAAGGTCGGAAGTTCTTTTACAGTTCAAAGGGACACCTGGGGAACATGGTCCACACCAACTAGCCTTTGGTCCAGATGGTTGCATCTATGTTGTGGTTGGTAATCAAGCACAATTGGAAACCCCGGTCGACGAGCGTAGTCCGTATCGGCTGGTTTACGAGGGGGATCTCGTGCAGCCTCGTTTCCAAGATCCAGGTGGACATGCGGACGGGGTCAAGGCTCCAGGTGGCACTGTGGTACGACTTGAACTTTCATCAAAAAACTCACAAATCGTTGCAGGCGGATTGCGCAATGCCTATGACTTAGCTTTCCATCCTTCCGGAGCGTTATACGTTCATGACAGCGACATGGAAGCGGACATCGGCGCGGTGTGGCATCGAGCCACGAGCGTGTTTCGCGTCGGCGAAGGTGGCGAATTCGGATGGCGAAGCGGTTGGGCCAATTGGCCCGAGTACTACTTGGATCGCCTGCCGTCCATTGCCACCACTGGGCGAGGCTCGCCAACCGGGATAACCACCTACACACATTTTAAGTATCCGGCAAAATATCACCGTTCCGTATTCACGGCCGATTGGTCTGAGGGCAGAATACTCTCGCTCAATGTTGAGAGCGCTGACAAATCGAAGGTCAAGGCCGAAGAATTCGTCGTTGGTTCGCCCATGAACGTGACCGATTTAGAAGTGGGTCCGGACGGTTGGCTTTACTTTTCAACCGGTGGACGCGGTACGGATGGCGGTATCTACCGAGTTCGCTGGGTAGGCGATATTCCAGCCCAAGTTTTGGACCTGGGAACCGGTATCACTCGAGCCATCCGGCAACCACAAATCTATTCGGCATACGGACGGCAAGCGGCTGCGATTATCAAAAAAGAGCTTGGCTCCGAGTGGGCCGAACAGATCGCAGGGGTCGCGTATAGCGGCGAAAATCCCGCGCGCTATCGTATGCAGGCACTCGATTTGATGCAATTGCTCGGCCCTATACCATCGACGGACATGTTGATCGAATTGAGCAATAGCTCAAGCGAAATGGTGCAAGTGAAATGCGCTCGATTGCTGGGACTTCATACAAACGATGACGAAGCGGCATCGCAATTGCGCAAATTGCTTCGCGACGACAGTCCCAATGTTCGTATCGCTGCAAGCGAGTCGATCGTGAGACTGGGCGTTGCATGTTTGCCTGCCGAGTTGAAGCCATTGCTAACGAGCAGTATTCGTGAGGAGCGATTTGCAGGTAGACTCGCGCTGACACTCATCCCGAATGACACTTGGAAAGAGGCTTTTCTCGACGACAATTCGACTCGCTTGGCTGTGAACTCGGGTCTAGCGTTGATGGTATCACAACCCACCAATGAAAACGCGATTCTCGTGGTAGATACTCTCACGCAACTTTCCAAAGGGTTCGTAAGCGACGCCGACTTTGTCGACTTATTGCGAGTTCTGCAAGTTGCATTGCATCTCAGTTCCATCGACCCAAACAGCCTTGGCAGCATCCAAGAGCTTGTGCAAAAAGAGTTCCCTGCGGGCAATTCGGCTATCAATTGCGAATTGATCCGACTCGCAACGCACGTGCAATGCGACATCGTTCCCCAAGCCGTTGTGTATTTGCAGTCCGATGTTCCTATGCCTGAACGCATGTTGATTTCGATGCACTTACCGATGATTCCGCATGATTGGACATCGGTCGAGCGTATGACAGTCTTGCAGTTTTTGGAAACAGCCCAGCAGGCCAAGGGGGGCAGCTCCTATCAACTTTATGTAATGAAGACGTCGCAACTCTTGGCCGATCACCTGACGGAAGACGAAGCCATTCGAATTCTCAATTTGGGTGAAAAGTATCCCAATGCAGCGTTGACGGCGCTGTTCAAAGCACCCGAACAAATGTCACCCGAGCAAATCGCAACGCTGATTGCGCTCGATACATCGATCGACAAAGGCGGATTGGAAGAGGACGTCTTCAAGCGACTCAAAACCGGGATAACGGCAGTGTTGTCGCGTCAGTCAGACGAAGCCGCGATCGAGTACTTGAGACAGAGATGGCGAAAGAGCCCGGACCGTCGAGCTAGCATCGCGTTGGCTCTAGCGCAATCGCCGGATGAAAGCAATTGGGACTATCTGGTCCGATCGATTGGTTTGTTGGATTCATTCGCGGTTGCCGACGTTTGTGATGCTCTGCGGAAAATTGACATTGCAACTGAGGATCCTGAGGCTCTTCGGCAAACGATTTTGCAAGGTTGCAAACTGTTCGAAGCAGGTGTCGACCCAACACCGACCGTCCAATTGATGGAGTTCTGGACCGGTGAAAAGTTAGAGGTCCCCTCGAACAAAAAGCTTTCACCTATGCCTGTTTGGCAAAAGTGGTATGAAATGCGATTTCCGGATTTGCCCGCAGCCGTCCTGCCAACGGCGACAGAGCAACCTCGCTGGTCGCTTGGATTTCTGGAACAATTCTTGGCGGGCGAACAAGGACGATTCGGAACCCGAGAAAACGGTGCAAAAGTTTTCGCCAAAGCTCGGTGCTCGTCATGCCATAAAATGAACTCGATCGGCAGTGGTTTCGGTCCCGATCTTTCAAGCCTGACAAGGCGGTTCACGCGGACCGAATTCTTGGAGTCAACACTTTATCCGTCTCACGTCATCAGCGATCAGTATGCCTCCAAGAAGATACTGACGACCAATGGACAAGTTCACACAGGAATCATTGTTCGATCGGCCAAGGGCCTTACGGTTCGAACGAACGAGAACAAGGAGATAACCTTACAGGAAAGCGAAATCGACGAAGTGCTTCCGAGCAAGGTCTCGGCAATGCCAGCAGGCCTGTTGGACACACTGACACCAACCGAGATCCGCGATCTGTTGTGTTTTGTCGGTTATCTACCTCAAGAGCAACTGGCAGAAGAAAAACCTGCAACCATTCGCCGCTAACCCATTCGATGCAGGTGGCACGCCCTGAGGCACGAGCGAGCGTGTTGCGGCGATACGGGTTACCAAGTTGACCGTGGACTTTACTGCGGTTCTTCGTGCAAGTTGATCTGTTGTTGCGCATGATTTAGCCGAGCATATGTTCCGCCAAGCTTGAGAAGCTCATCGTGATTTCCAACCTCCGTAATTCGGCCTTTTTCAAGGACGATGATGCGGTTGGCTTTCCGCAACGTGCTGATTCGGTGTGCGATGGCGATCGTCGTTCGCCCCTGAACAAGTACATCCAACGCTTCTTGAATCTCGCGTTCTGTTTCGGTGTCGACCGCCGAAGTGGCTTCATCCAGGATCAAGATTCGTGGGTCGGTTAGCAGTGCTCTTGCGATCGAGATGCGTTGGCGTTCTCCCCCTGAGAGCGACTGGCCTCGCTCGCCGACCAGCGAATCATAACCGTCTGCCAAACGCAGGATGAAGTCATGCGATTTGGCGGCCCTGGCAGCCGCGATAATCTGCTCGCGAGTTGCCTCGGGGCGACCATAGGCGATGTTCTCTGCGATGGAACCAAAGAATAAAAACGGTTCTTGAAGC
This sequence comes from Pirellula staleyi DSM 6068, assembly GCA_945870455.1. Classification (GTDB taxonomy): domain Bacteria; phylum Planctomycetota; class Planctomycetia; order Pirellulales; family Pirellulaceae; genus JBKCUI01. The sequence goes on from CAMBSL010000016.1 coordinate 36,988, forward strand.
ACAATCCCAATGTTGCTTCGATACTCGGTAATCGGGAAGGATCGAATATCGGTTCCGTCGACTTTGATGGCCCCTCCCGTTACGTCGTAAAAACGACAAACAAGATTCACGAGCGTACTCTTGCCAGCTCCGCTTGGGCCTACCAAGCCAATCATCTCACCTGGTTGAATATCCAGATTGACGTTGTGAATGACTTGGCGAGAGCCGTATCGAAACGTGATATCGTTCAGCGAAATACGACCTTGGACACGGCCTGGTCGAACTGGTTTTTGCGGTTCGGATACGCTCGGGACTCGATCCAAGATTTCAAAGATCCGGTAGGTTGCAGCCGCAGTTCGCTGCGCGTTTGCAATCAAACGACTCATGTCATCCAAGCGCATGTAAAGTCGGCCGATGGAGATGATAAACAGCTGTAGCGTCCCGACGGTTACTCCGCCTTGATAGACCTGGTAGATTCCAAAGCACCAGACGACAAGCAAACCTAATTCGGTAAGCAGTGTGATGACGGGCGAAAAAGCCGCCCACAGACGGTTGACTCGGTTGTTCGCTTCGAGAACATGCTCATTGCTTTGGCGAAACCGATCGACTTCGCGGTTTTCTTGTGCGAACGCTTTGACCACGCGTATGCCGGGAATCGTATCAGCCAGAACATTGACCATTTCCGACCAAGCAGCGCTCCCACGTGCAAAGCCTATTCGGATCTTGTTTTGCACTCTCGATACCAGCCATCCAATGAACGGGAACGGCACAAGCCCAACGAGGGCAAGCTTTGGATCGAGTAGGAATAGCATGATGGTTGTCATGACGATCATCAGTAAATCGGTGACGAAATCCAATAAATGAATCGATAGAAAATCGCATATGCGCTGCGCGTCGTTGCTGATTCGGGAGATCAAATCACCCGTACGCTTACCTCCAAAGAATTCGAGCGATAACTTCTGAAGGTGCGCGTAGGTGGCGTTCCTTAAGTCTGCGCTGACTTGTTCGCTGACGGATGCAAGCACATAGGTTTTGATCCAGCTCAGCAGCCAGCTCAAAACGGCAGACAAGAGCATGCCGCCAAGCAACCATGGAACGAGCGCAAAGTTTCCCGTCTTTCCTGCTTGGTGGGGGATCAACACATCGTCCACCAACGGCTTGGTTAACCACGGTGGAATCAGGCTGGCGGTCGTACTTAATAAGGTGAGTAAAAAACCAAGGAGGATCATGTTCATCCGCGGCTTGGCGAATCGAGTGAGTCTCCAGAGAGATCGACTGGTTTCAGGTGCCGCAGTCGGCGCGCAGTTGATGCAAGTTGATTCCCCAGCGGCCATGGTGCCGCCACAGGACGGGCAGATGGACGGCGCCGTTTCTCGGCTGTCACCCTGCCCGGCTTGGTGTTGTTTGTATTGCGTGACGAGCAACCCGGCAGCATTGCCTCCACCCGCAGTGTACCGCCATGATTGCAAAAGGCTGCGAGACCCTAGCAGTTCAAGAATCCCTAGCCCGGCGCGGTCAAGTTTCTTTACCTCGTGAACTTCAGACAGTGGCCACCGAAGCAAAGGTGCGAGAGGTTGGTTCGGAGGAGTAGGTTGGCGGGCGAGGAAAGCTTGGTTTGTAAGAACAACGAAACCGCTACCAAACCTAAGGTTCGTATCCAGGTTGGGTTCAAACCAACCAAGAAACTCTTCCCCAGGTTGCAAATGCGTTAGACATTCTTGCCGAATGGTTGCCGGGATATTAACGTGTGTTGCTTCGGGCGGTGAGATTGCGTCGTTCACAGACAGTCCGTAAAAAAGTTATTGTTTTAGCGGAACAGCGAGAGCCGTCCGGTGCCGAGAAACCGGAGCGCTCACACCCCACCGCTAACTTTGAGTTGAGAGGTTTTGATTGCGAATAATACTAGCCGTGGACGAAAGGCTTGCTTTGCGAAAAGAACTGCTTGGGGTTTTCGAAGACGATCTTTCGAATGAGTTCCTTGGAGTGCCCGCGTTTCTTTAGTTCCATAATCAAATCTGGAATCGCGGTCGGTTTGCTCGGTCCCCAGTCCCCTGCCGAGTTTGCCATTAGCCGTTCGGGCCCAAAGCGTTCGATCATGTCGGCAGCCCGCTGTGGCGTGCATTTGCTGACGGGATAAAGCGTCATGCCAGCCCAGAATCCGTTTTCTAGAACATGTTCAATGGTGTGCTCCTCCACATGGTCTACTAAAACTCGCGACCTATCGAGTCGAGAATCCCCGATGAGCATGTCGAGAATCATTCGAGTCCCTTGGTATTTGTCTTCAAGGTGGGGCGTGTGGATCAAAATTTGCTGATTGTACTGGACTGCCAAATCGAGATGCTCAAGAAAAATGGTGGCTTCGTTTCGAGTGTTCTTGTTGAGTCCAATTTCGCCGATCCCCAACACGTTTTTAGCGCCGAGAAACTCAGGGATCATCGCGATGACTTCGCGAGAGAGCGTAATGTTTTCCGCCTCTTTTGCGTTGATACACAGCCAAGTGTAGTGCGCAATGCCATATTGAGCGGCCCGTTTTGGTTCGAATTCCGTTAGCTGTCGAAAGTAGTCGCGAAAGCTCTCAACGCTGCCGCGATCAAAGCCGGCCCAAAAGGCCGGTTCGCTAATGGCAACACAGCCCATGCGGGCCAGCGTTTCATAGTCATCGGTCGTGCGCGAGACCATATGCAAATGCGGATCGATGTAGTCCACGTTTCTAGACCCCTTTCTTTGCGATAGACATAGTGTGCTGCCACTGAGGGTCGTATTCACGGCTCATGAGCAATTGAACTCGTTTCGCTTTGTCGACTTCCTCGTCGCACAAAATGTGCATCCCCTGAGCTAGAAGGTTCATTTGTTTCGAATCCTCAACATCGCCGCTTGAACGTTCGATACGGTCAAGTGTTGCAGCCAATTCCAAAATTTTGGCTCGCGCAATCAAGAACTCGTCGGCAATGACTTGCTGTGCTGTACGTTCGACGATTGGCTCAAGGGTGTCTTGTTTGGTATTCATGGCTCGATGATTGACTTGCGAGTTGCTTTGCTTTGCCGGATTGCTAGGCGAGAGGCAGACGCGAATGAGGGAAGGAAACCCAATATTTTCACTCGTTTGCTCGTCTTGTTATTGTAGACCATCACTCTGGATACAGCCATATCACGATTCGATAGGGCCATGGTTGCGTCCACGGGTTGGGCCAAGGAATCGTTGCGGAGAAAATGCTCAGCAGCAATAAAATGCTTACCAAGATTCTCAGCGCTTTCGAGCGCGAGGCGGATTCGACCGCAGGCACGCAAAGCCATAGCCAACCCGGAATCAACCAAAATACCCAACGAAAACCGCTCGATACCCCACCGTAATTCCGATCCTCGACGACACGCGTCGCATAGAAGACAAAACAGGTCATTGAGACCGCAACCAATGCCAATGCGACACCGGTATCCGAAATCGCGACCCTGCGAATGCCAGCCAAATGGACACTGGCCGTCTCGCGTTTGGTTGCCCAAAGCCAAGCCCCAACAATGCTCAATAACCAAAATGGAGTCACGGAGAAAATGCCATGATGCCCCACAAGGAAGTGAACAAGATACAGCCATGGATTCTTTTCGCCTAAGTCGACCCCCTTTTTGTTGCCCGGTAACCAGTACGACTTTGGAAAGTCATACCAATCGTCCCATTCATAAATGCACCATGTATTGTCGGTTGAGTTCACCGCAACGCGTTGGCCAACACTATCGTCAATCACTTGCAAGACCCCAGTTAGTCTTGCAGGGATCACCTTGGATTGATCCGAAAGGTTGTAGCCACTCTTGTTTGCTTGTTCGATGACGTCCTCGATGGCGGGCGCAGTCGAATCAGGCTCCTTCGGGATTGTAGCGATCTTGGCTCCAAGTCCGCGATGTGAGTACGGCGGACGCCAGTCATTGTGCGCCGAAATCGTCGTTGCTAGAAACGCCACCGCCACGACCGCTCCTCCAAGCCCGTAACCGAACAGCAACTTCTTCCAATCGACTAACAGAAGAATCACACCTGCTGCCGCCGCCCATGCCAGTGCCGGCAACTCACAAGCGACGGTTAGGCCCGAACAAACTCCACACGCAATCCAAAGCAACCAGGACTGGCTGCGATCTAGCTGTGCATTACGCTTGATCTGCCACAACATTGCCAAACTCATCGTGAAGAACAGGGCAGCGTGCAAGTGGTTGCTGAGCGTGACCGCGAATGTCGTTAAAAACGTCCCCAACAATGCAGCGTTTAACAAGACAAATCGAGTCCAGGTGTCCGAGACGTTGCTCTCAAGCCACCGGTAGAACCAAATCCACCAAAACACCAATGGAACAATATTGACGAGCAGAATAACAATGCGGCCGATCAAGAACGGCTCTTCTGTTAGCTTCTTGCGAGTGAGCATGGTTACCGGCTTGCAGACTGCGGCATATAGGGCGGTTAGCAAAGGTGGCTTGCTCGAATAAAAATGCTCGCGACCGTCCGCTCCGCGGTGCCTTACGATATCGATGGAGGACCAATTTTTCGATTTTCCGTTGCTGCTCGGAATATCAATCACCCGATCGATTTCCCATTTGCCATCCTCGATGAGGGCGGCGATCGCAGCCCATCGAGACCGGTCATTCGCACTTAAAAAAGGATGCTCGCCGTGCACAGCAGTAACACCAAATACGCGCGCGACTTGCATCACTGCCGCAACAGCGATCAACAGCCATGCGACATCTCGATAACGCCAGGGGCTTGAAATGTCTTCCACTTGGCTCATGACGAAGCTCCTGCTCGCTCGATGCGATCTGTTGGCAAAATAGGGTTGGCGGCATGTTTGTTTGCATGTTCAGCGATGGAGTAGGGAACGTCGCGACTGCCCGAGTTCGCAACGACAAGCTCTGCCAGTAGGCCGACACCAATCATTTGCAAGCCGACCAAGAACAGGACCATCGCTAGATAGAAAATGGCGCGTTCGTGCAAATGAATCGGTTCCATTCCCGTAAAAAGTCTCGTAACGACCCAAGCGGCAATTAAGCCCATGATGATCAGGCCGCCTACTAGACATGCGGCTGCCCCAATTCCTCCGATAAGGTGTTGTGGACGGAATCGAAAGCGAGTCAAAAACACGACGGTAAACAGATCGAGAAAACCCTTTAAGATCCGAGACACGCCGTACTTGGAGACACCATGAATGCGAGGATGATGCTGGACAGCAATTTCGGTAACACGAAATCCACGAGCAGCGGCCAGTACCGGGATGAATCGGTGCATTTCACCATAGAGGTTGATCTCGGCCAGCACTTCGCTCCGATAGGCTTTGAGTCCGCAATTGAAATCATGCAGATTCAGGTGCGTAAAGCGACGGAGGATTCCGTTGAAAACGAGCGATGGCCAACGTTTATGCCACGGGTCGTATCGAGTTTGTTTCCAGCCGCTAACGACATCGAATCCCGAACGAAGTTTGAGCATCAGTGCCTTGAGCTCATTCGGGTCATCTTGAAGATCTGCGTCCATGGTGACAATGTATTCTCCTTGTGTCGCGGAAAAACCGGCCACCAACGCCGCCGCTTTGCCAAAGTTGCGACGAAATCGGATCCCTTGAACAAATGGCTTTTCTCGGCAAAGTCTTTCGATAACGCTCCATGAACTGTCTTGCGAACCGTCGTCTACGAAAATCACTTCGAAGTCACCCAACTGATCGCCTGCAACAGCACTCTCAATTCTTTGAACAAGTTCCAGAAGTGAGTCTTGTTCGTTCAAAAGCGGGACGACGATAGAAATCATGGAGAAAGCAGGGACCAATGCGGGGAAATTGCGGGCGCGACATCTGACACACACGGGCACTATCGTACTTGGTTGCTGCGTTAAAATCGAGTGTGGGCAGTAAGGCAAGCGGCGATGGGAAACGATCAAAGTACTTTGTGATTAAAAAACCATGGCGTCGGTAGCTGGGCAGGAGCCAAAACGCATTGACCAGTTACGAAACAAGAACATGGATTTACAGGATGCACAGGATTAGCGATTTGGGATTTGGGATTTGGGATTTGCGTGCCCCTAAGGGCTGAAGGGGCCGAACAAAGTACTTCGTAAACAAGGGATTGATCCGTTTGGCCCCTTCAGGGCAACTCGCACGGTGTTGGTTGGTTACCCAGGGCGGCGCTGGGCTCTGCCCTGGGCTAGGTTATGTAAGCCCGTTGGGCTATCAAATCTATTAGCCCTGCGGGCTACCGAACACATGGCCCTGCGGGCTCGGAGATAAATTTGGTTTGGCTTTTGCATTTCGCCCCGAATGGGGCAGCAACATCCTAGCCCAGGGCAGAGCGCAGCGAGGGGACGTCGCGAAGCGCCGCCCCGGGGAATGGCAAAACGCCCACACGTTGCCTGAAGGGGCGGAACAAAATGCTCTGAGCAACGGTGGATTGCATCGCGTTGGTTGGTAACCCAGGGCGGCGCTGGGCTAAGATCTTTCCGTTGGGGTGAGCGAGCGTCCTTGCACCAACAATTGCATTTCAAAACCGAACATCCTGTTTTTCCCCTTCGACATGAAACACAGCGTGCGTCCAGTCAACAGTCAGTTTGCTTTCCAAATCCGAGAACTCCCGAATGAGATAGCCTCGTCGTGTCGCTGGGGAATTTTGCGGAGGTGATCGCTTGGCTCGAACGATCTCTTTTGCATCGATTACGGGAGGGATTTCAAGCATTTCAATCAACCGCCGATAGTAGCCTTCTTTGGATAATTCGTGATAACGCAAATCAATTTTTTTGCGGACCTGCCAATTGACTTCGGCTTTCATTTGGTGCATCAACCAAAGCTTGCTCAGCCAATCGATACGACCGAGCATGTTCTTTTGCAAATGGGATTCATCATCGATCGTGTGAAGTTGATTGAGAGTGGTTTGCCAAACGTCCAAGATCTTCCAGGCTTCGATGGGTATATTCGATCTTGATTGTAAAAAATGTCTCACCGCAGCCGCATAGGAATGTTGAATATCGAGTGCAGAACACTTTACTCCTGGCTTGGTTTGGGGTCCTGGCTTGATTTGGGAGGCGAATTCGAGGCTGGGCGCACCTACCTCTGGTGATTTTGTGTCGCTGACGGAGTTGCGGCGGTGAGCGTGGCGCAATTTGGAAACGGTTGCCACAAGCATCCAGTCCTTGGAAAACACCCCAATTGCTTCGATCACGCGTTTAAGTCGAGGAACTTCTGGAGAAGATTTCTCAACCAAATCCAGAACCAACGCCGTAGCCCCGATTCGAACGTATTGCGATTGTTGGCAAAGTCCCGAATCCCCAATTGCGATCTCGACGCGTTGCCGGGCTCGAAACAACGTACAATAACTGCCAATCGACCAAAAAGAGCCAACACATAGAGCCCGCAACCATGAGTCGCATCGAAAAATTGGCCTTTGGTTTCCATAGCTACCATAGCCAATCACAGAATTGACCAAGGCTGCCCGGACACTTACCCAATACCGGTTTTCGTGATCCAGGTAGCCTGCTCCATCGATAATGCAGCGCGATGCAAAAAACGCAGTCAAATGACGGCGGTGTGGAACAAGCGCAAAGCAATAAATGTTGATCCAGAGAAGCCAAGCCATGGGAATGTGCAACACGCGAAGACCCGCGGCGCATAATCCTATCCAGCGGGGTTGCAAGCTCCAAAGCGGCTTGTTGGGAAATGGGTTCGGCAAGCTCGCTTTCGAAGCATTGCCAATGAGCATGGAAATTCGTTTCGGAACCTCTGCCGCTTGTTTGGATGCTTGTCCGAGAAGCCAAATGAACGCGATCCAAATTGCGGCTGCGAAGCGATACGCAATCACCATCGGGAACATCAACAACAGTCCTAAACGCCAACCTACTAGCCACCATCCCTCTGCAATCCGCATCTCGTAGGACTCATGTTGACCATACGTATGGCCATGTGCGTCCGCACTTCCCTTGAGCAAGTGTGCATGGCGTTCTCGAAATGTTTCCCGAACCGTACTTTCCAGCAGTTCTTCCATCGCGATTTGGTACGTCAATAATTCGCGAGGACTCCTGCATTCCGGAGTTGCCGATTCCAAAAGAACGTTGGCTAGATCGGTTGAAAAACCGTGTTCGAGGGAGATACATCCTCCGTTGGCGAGGAATACGCGATACGGATTTCGGAAGCTGTTCGCTATGGGGAGCTTTTGTTCGAGCTGAAAAGCAAATGTCCGGAAATCGAAAGTGGCTCTGTTGGCGGATTGCGAGTTTTGGATTCCGCGAATCGCGTATTCCGTTTCAAGCCCCATCAATCGAGATAATATGGGACGATCATTCTCCGCAGATCCTCGTGTCGCATTCTTCCAGATACTCGTCCGGTTTCGCGGTGCTATCTTGCTCAATCCAAATCACCGTACCTTCGAGGAACCGAACTCTCGGAACAAATTGAACTTCGAGATTTTTTTCTGGGGGAGCGGACTCTCCACAAACTTGCTCATCTTGATGCGCCGTGTGAT
>CAMBSL010000017.1 GCA_945870455.1 Pirellula staleyi DSM 6068
CTCGCGTTGGCAAACTTGGGCCGCGTTACGGAGCGTCTAGAAGGGACTGGCAAGTACGCCTTAATCGTTCTCTTCGTGGCCATTAGTTCCCACATGATACAAGGCCTAACACCGACACAATGGTATGGTTCGCCTAACTTTGTTGGGATTTCAGGCGTGATTATGGGGCTGCTTGGATACCTCGGGATCAAAACAACGTTGCGACCCGATCTCGGGTTTGTTCTTCCGCCCCAAACCTACATTATGACCGGCCTGATTTTGGTCTTGGGCTTTTCCCAAGGAATGAACCTTGCAAATCTAGCTCACTGGGGGGGACTGGTTGCAGGAATTGCAATCGGGTACGTTTTGAGCGATCGCCGCTTCGATCGAAAGTAGCTGTCGATTGGTAACCCGACGCGTGAGCGAGGAACTTTCGTAGGACGCGTTCGAAATCGGCGTGCAACATCGCTGACACGTCGGGTTTCCAGTTTTGCCCATCAAGCGTGTATTGCACCACCTGATCGAGACCTTCGTCGTCAAAAACCCATCGTATACTTCCGCGTTCTGCCCACCAGTCGTTGGTAATCTCAGGTAAGGCATTTTCCTTTAGTCTTCGAGTGCACCATGCTTTCAAATCAGCACGGACTCTTTTTGGTGGCATCTCAAACGCACCGACCACGGCATGCATATGGTTCGTTCGACAATTGACCGCGTGACAAATCCACTTGCGATGCTCGCACGTTTCGCGAACTTGGTCCTCAACGAGTTGTCGCTGTTGAGCGTTCAGAATCTTGGCGTTTTCCGCCATTTTCGCAGCGGCTTCCAACTCGCGCACCGGATCAGGCAATTGCCAACCCTTTTGATATTCGACCCATCCACGCTCATCGCCAGGAAGCCAAGTTCCATAGGTCGCAATGGTAATAAAAAAAGCGATTGGGCTGTCCACTCAATACACCCCCTGGTAACCCGACGCGTAAGCGAGGCGAACACTCAGAATACTAAAGTGTATCCTCTCTTACGCGTGGGGTTGCCATTTCCAGCATTCATGCGATTTCTATTTTTTGTTCCTCTCGACGATCTACCCAGGGAGGCTTTCAGCCACGCACGTCGATCTTGCCGATGACAGCGGCTGAAGGATCGGCATCCAAATGGTAACCCGACGCGTGAGCGCGTGAGCGAGGGCGGCTTTCTTCGTGGGTTTATCCTCGCTTACGCGTCGGGTTACCAAAATAAAAAGCCACTGAGGCCGAGATCCTTATCAAGGATGATGATTGGGATCAAACCGAACCTCGGAATCGGGTAGAATCAAGAGCGGAAAATCAATCGCTTCTTTTAATGCCACGAACGACTTGGGTAGCGCTCTTGAACGAACAAAAAATATCGGTCGCGATTTCGTGCGAGCATCCGATGCTCGCGACGGCAATCGCGGCTGTTACCAACGCAAACCAAATTCTCCGAGATCGCTTTAAAACAAAAGTTCGAATAGAAACCAAGGGAACCGCAAACTTTGTTACGCAGGCCGACTTGGATTCCGAGCGAGAGATCGTAACGACGATCCAACGACAATTCCCAGAGCATGCGTTCATCTCCGAAGAGTCGCACAGCGATCGCGCCGATGCAACCGATCTTTGGATTATTGATCCACTCGACGGCACAAGCAACTTTATGCACGGCATTCCGCACTTTGCGATTTCGGTTGCATATTACCATGAAGGCCAACCCGAGTTGGGAATCGTCTGTAACCCGATCACCGAAGATTGGTACGTGGCAGTTCGAGATCAAGGTGCATGGCACAATGGTATTCGACAGTCGGTCGATAGAGCCGAGCGAATTGACGAAGCCATGATCGTTTGCGGATTCTACTACGATCGAGGCCGCATGATGGAAGCGACTTTAGATACGATTGGCGATTTCTTTCGCAACAACATTCATGGCATGAGACGCTTCGGAGCTGCAGCACTGGACCTTTGCAACTTAGGATGCGGTCAATATGGACTGTTCTTTGAGTACAAATTGCATCCATGGGACTATGCTGCCGGGCAGCTTTTTTTATCGGAAGCTGGTGGGAAAACCACCGATTGCAACAACATGCCGTTGCCATTGCATAGTGCCAGCAGCATCTGTGCCACCAACGGGCGACTCCATCAGCAAGCGTTGAGCATCCTGGCGCCTCATTGGAAAAAACTGTGCCAAGATTTGGGTTAACGCCTAACGCGGGCTCATGCTGAGCAATGCGAACGCTTTCGCGGTCGCGCATCGTCCACGTTGCGTGCGAATCAGATACTCGCTTCGCAACAGAAACGGCTCAACCTCGTCTTCCAGCGTGTCCGAGGATACACTCATGGTGTGAGCTATAGCTTCCACGCCTGCTGGTCCTCCGTGAAAGACTCGAATCAATGTTTCGAGGTATCTACGGTCTTGCTTGTCCAACCCCACTTCGTCGATGCCCATCATCGCGAGTGCTCGCTGCGCCAAATCCAAAGTCACTCTACCATCCGATTTGCTCATGGCAAAATCGCGCACCCATAGAAAGCGATTGTTCGCGATTCGAGGTGTTCCGCGTGCACGTTTGGCGATTTCTTCGGCCGCATCGGCGTTCAAGTGAACGTTGAGTTTCGTTGCGTTGCGAGACAAAATTTCCACGAGCTCATTTTGCGAGTAATACCCCAAATGCTGCCGAATGTGAAAGCGATCCCGAAGCGGTGCACTCAGCATGCCTGCACGCGTGGTAGCGCCTATCAAAGTGAATTGTTGCAATTGCAGGTTGAGCGTTCGAGCATTGACCCCTTCGCCGAGAATAATGTCGATGCGAAAGTCTTCCATGGCCGTATAAAGGAACTCCTCAACTGGTTTGGGCAATCGATGGATTTCGTCGATGAACAGTACCGAACCATGCTCAAGGTTGGTTAGATAGGGAATCATTTCTTTAGGCGCTTTGAGAACGGGGCCGCTCGTCATGTCGACTTTGACCCCCATCTCGCGCGGGATACAAGTTGCTAAAGTCGTTTTTCCCAAGCCAGGTGGACCATCGAACAGAATATGTCCCAACGGCTCGTTACGCTTTTTTGCGGCATCCATGGCGATCCGGATAACATCCATCACTTCGGTTTGCCCGACCATATCCGATATGCGTTTTGGACGAAGCGCCGAATCGTTCTCGCCGGTGGGAATGGCGTTGGGACCGCTCGCCATGCCATTCGCTTCGCCACCATTTTTCTTGCCATCGTCATCGTCGTCCGGCGACCCTGCGACTATTTTTCGTTCTCGAACCATCCTGCACTCCGTTAAATCGTAGGCTCTGTCGCAATGCTCAATTCGGCTTTACTTGTTGTCTGCACCTGTCTCGAGAATTGCCATGAAGGCTTTTTGCGGGATGTCGACTGAGCCGATTGATTTCATTCGCTTCTTGCCTTCTTTTTGTTTAGCCCAGAGTTTCTTCTTGCGAGAAATGTCTCCGCCATAACATTTGGCGGTCACGTTCTTGCGCATGGCTGGAACGGTTTCGCGGGCGATGATGCGGGCACCAATAGCCGCTTGAACGGCGACTTCAAACATGTGGCGATCGATTTCTTCTTTGAGCTTTTTGACTACGGCCCGTCCTCGTCGATCCGAGTCTGCCTTGTCACAAATCACGCTAAGTGCATCGACCCGTTTTCCGTTTACCATGATATCCATTCGAACAAGATCTGCTGGAGCGTAGCCCACGACTTCGTAGTCCATGGTTCCATAACCGCGAGTCACGCTCTTGAGTTTGTCGTGCAAATCGTAAATTACCTCTGCCAGAGGGAGTTCATACGAAACGAGAGCACGTGTTGCCGACAGATATTCATTGCCTTTTAGTACGCCTCGCCTATCTTGGCTCAGTTTCATCACAGCCCCGATATACTCGATGGGGAGTACGAAGTTAACTCGAACAATAGGTTGTCGAAATTCTTCGATATCACCTGAATCCGGTACTTCTTGTGGGCGATGGATTTCTATTTTCGTTCCATCCCGTTTGATAATCTCGTAAGTCACGTTCGGAGCTGTTTGGACTAGATCGATATTGCATTCGTTCTCAAGCCGTTGCTGGATGATTTCCATATGCAATAAGCCCAGAAAGCCGCATCGGAAACCGAAGCCCAAGGCTTCGCTCGACTCGGGTGCGAATTCAAACGAGGGGTCGTTAATGGCCAGTTTTTCAAGGGCATCTCGCAACTCGGTAAACTCTTGACCATCGCTGGGATATAACCCGCAATAAACCATACGCATAGGCGGTTTGTAGCCTTCGAGCGGAACCGCTTTTTCGTCATTGGACATCGCGACCGTATCGCCGATACGAACATCCTTGAGCGAACGGATGTTACAAATCAGATACCCGACTTCGCCGGATCGTAGTTTGTCCACGGGTTTGCGTTCCGGGACGAATTGCCCTAATTCGAGCACCTCGTAGTTCACGCCAGCACCTAGAAACCGGACTTTGGACCCTCGTTTGACTTCGCCATCCATGAGACGAACATAAGTGATAGCGCCGCGGTAGTCATCGTAATGCGAATCAAACACCATCGCGCGGAGCGAGTCGCTTTGGTTATCTTTGGGAGCTGGTATTCGTTCGATAATCGCCTGCAACAACTCGTCAATGCCGATGCCTGCTTTTCCGGAGCATTTGACGATTTCGTCGGGATCAATACCCAGCACTTGATGCATTTCTTCGGTGACTTCGTCGACCCGTGCATGCATCAAATCAACTTTATTGATGACCGGAATGATCTTGAGATTGTGATTCATGGCGGCGTACGCGTTCGCCACCGTTTGTGCTTCGACCCCTTGAAACGAGTCGACGAGCAGCAATGCTCCTTCGCAACACGTCAAGGAACGCGAGACTTCGTACTGAAAGTCAACGTGGCCGGGAGTATCGATCAAGTTCAGTTCGTAAACCAAGCCTTTGTATGAGTAATTGAGCGCGACTGCTTTGGCTTTGATCGTGATTCCGCGTTCACGCTCAAGGTCCATTCCGTCTAGCAACTGCTCTTTCATCTTACGAACTGCGACGGTACCGGTGCGTTCCAAAAGCCGATCGGCCAAGGTGCTCTTGCCGTGGTCAATATGTGCAATAATGCAAAAGTTGCGAACGCGATCCAACGGGATTTCCCCATGGAATTTGGTAACGACGTTGCTTGTTATCATGAATGAGTCCTGATGATTGATCTAAACCAATAGTAGGCGCACTAGGTAGCTTGTAATTTCTTGAAATCCATTCGTGCGACTCCAGCTGCGCCGAGATAACCTGCGTCACCTCCCAACGAAGCAAAATCGATTTTCGTACCGTTTGCCACGTATTCGAAACTGCGGTCTCGGAAAGTGTGCTCGATCCTCGCCAAGAATCGCATGCCCACCGGCGAATTTTTGCCACCGAAGTTCATGGCCCCCCCTAACACGACCAACCCAGGATCCAACGTGTGAACAAGGGTAGCAATTCCCAAGGCCAAATAATCCGCTGTCTCCTCGATTATTTTGAGGCTAAATGCGTCGCCCTTCACGGCCGCTTCGTAGATCCTGCGGGTGGTCAATTTATCCATATCCGGGGAAAGCGAACTGATCGCCCCTGCTTGCAATTCTTCGGCCGCACGCTGGGCCACCGCGCTGGCGCTCGCATAGGCTTCCAAATGCCCCCGTCCACCACCCCAAACGCAAAGTCGGGCATCCGGTCTAGGATCAATAATCATGTGCCCACATTCGCCGCCGAAACTGTTTTGTCCGACGACAAGCTGATTGTCGATGATGATCCCACCGCCGACTCCTGTCCCCAGCGTCAGCAGAGCCATGCTGTTGTAGATCTTGCCCGTTCCGACCCAGAATTCCCCAAACGCGGCCGCGTTGGCATCGTTGGCAAACGAAACCGGAATGCCGATCGCGTCCTCCAAACATTTCACTATCGGAAAATGATGCCAATGCGGATGGTTTGGCGGTTCTATCAACATTCCTCGGGGAATATCTTGGCTGCCAGGCGTACCTAATCCGACTCTGACTATAGACTTCAATTCAATATCGAGCGAGCGGAGCAAGGCCGTTGAGCATTCGGCAACCCGCCGCATTGCATCCGCAGGTCCGCGAGCCTCTTCGGTTGCAATGGAGTTAAATCCAAGCGTTCTGCCTTCATCGTCAACCAATCCAATCTTCATCCCCGTGCCACCCACGTCGATTCCGAAATAGTAAGGTGGAGTGGTGTGTACGACGGAGAAAATGGGCTGTAAAGTCATAAGTCGTATGGCTGTGTAGTTTTGAGGAAAAAATAGAGTTTGGCGTCTACCGGTCTTAGCCAATCAGTATACGCTTTGCACAAGCAAGCTGACAGACACAATTTCTCAGTCGTTCCTCCCAAATCGATCTGGGGTACCATTGTGTTCGTCTATCCGTATCAAACTCTTAGAAAGCGAAATAGCAGTCATGTCACTTAAGCCCGGGCCAGAAGATTCACATGAAATGGTCGCACCAGGGAGCGTCGATGCCAATGCGAGCACGACCTTTACCGAAACCGAATCTGGACTCAAGTACCGCATCCTCCGAGGGAGTGACGGCAAGAAACCCAAGTCCAGGGACAAAGTGACTGTCCACTACAAAGGCTGGCTGGATGACCATTCCATTTTCGACAGTTCCTATCGTCGCAACGAAACGATTTCGTTCGGTCTAAACCAAGTTATTGCTGGCTGGACGGAAGGTATGCAATTGATTGGCGAGGGAGGAATGATCGAGCTCGAGATTCCGTATCAGCTTGGTTATGGCGAACGCGGAACACCCGGTGGTCCTATCCCTCCCAAGGCGAATCTCCATTTCATTGTCGAACTCTACAAGGTCGTCGCAAGTAACTGAGCGGCAGAGTCTGCTGTCACCAATCCATTTCTCTGCGGAGAGGATGTGATTTGATAACCCGAGCCCCGTGAGCGATGGAATGCAAATGAATTCTCGCCTACGCGTCGGATTGCAGTCAACGCCTCGCTAACCGGCTCGTTGCTTTAATGGTAAGACGGACTTCCTAGTCCGTCGAATTCCCCATTGAAGGACTTGGAAATCCAGCGTACCGCCCTTACCCAATAACGACATCAACAAGCCGTTACGCGTTGGGTTGGGATTAATGCGGATTAATCAGCCGTCTTTTATCGGGGAGAGGGGGTCAGGGGTAGTGCCCTGAAATGGTAGCCTCCGGCTAAGTTGTCTGTTTACCCCTCGGAAACGCAGCTAGACATTGAATTCGCGATCAAAAAACCAATCAAAACAGTGTAAACCCCTCACCCTCAGCCTCAGCCCCTCTCCCCGAGACCAGGGCGAGGGGAGCAAGATCAAAAGATTTGGGCGAGATGCCCATGCCACTTCCTAAACTGCAGTCGGCTCCTCACTTACTCGTACTCGGTTAGCAATGCCAATCTCGAGTACGAGTGTCCATTCCTTGAGCGATCAAGGTTAACGACGATCACCGCCGCCACCGCTACGTCCACCTCCGCCGCCGCCGCTTCGGCCACCACCGCCACTGCTTCGACCGCCACCACCGCTTCGCCCGCCGCCACCTCCACCGCCGCTGCGACCGCGGAATCCACCGCCGCCGCCTCCGCGATCCGATCTTGGTCGTCCACCGCCGCCGCTGCTGGTCCGTTCAGGTCGATCACCAGAACGTTCTTCGAAAGGTCGATCTGGATCCACTTCACCTTCTTCGCGTGGCTCTCCGCCCTCAGCATCTTCTGCTGTGGCGAATTCGTCTTCAATACCCAGTTCTTCCAGGGCGCGACGGCGTGAAAGTTTGACACGATCATGGTCATCAATGTCGATGACAATCACTTTCATGGTATCACCGACTTTGCAGACTGAGTCCACGCTTGGAACGTATCCACTTGAAAGTTCGCTGATGTGGCACAACCCGTCTTTGCCCGGGAGGATTTCGACGAATGCGCCAAAGTCGCGAACGCTAGAAACCGTACCGTCGTAGATCTTCCCGATCTGAACGGTAGCCGTGCATGCTTCAACACGCGTCATTGCTGCCTTTGCCGATTCGGCATTGGCACTTGCGACAGTGACGTTTCCTTCGTCATCGACATCGATCGTTGCTCCTGTGTCCTCTTGGATCGAACGAATATTCTTGCCGCCAGGACCGATCAGCGCGCCGATCTTTTCCGAATCAATCTTCGTTCGGAGCAATCGAGGTGCGTAACGACTGGTTTCGCTGCGAGGACGCGGAATGCATGTCAACATCTTGCGAAGTATTTCCATGCGGGCTTCTTTGGCTTGCTTTAACGATGAGCGAATGATCTCTTCGTTAATGCCATCAATCTTCAAGTCGAGTTGAATGCCCGTAATGCCATTTTGGGTTCCCGAGATTTTGAAGTCCATGTCGCCATGGTGATCTTCGTCTCCAAGAATGTCTGTCAACAAGACGAACTGGTCCGGGTCGCGAACCAAGCCAATGCTGATACCTGCCACCGGATTGGTAATTGGAACGCCAGCAGCCATCAACGCCAAGCAACCACCGCAAACGCTGGCCATCGACGATGAACCATTGCTTTCAAGGATGTCGCTGATGAGTCGAATGGTGTACGGGAAGTCATCTGGGTCTGGCAAAATCGGTTCCAAGGAACGTTCCGCAAGCATTCCGTGACCAATTTCCCGTCGACCAGGACCTCGAATAGGCTTGCACTCACCGACCGAAAAGGACGGGAAGTTGTAATCGAGCATGAATTTCTTGGAGTACTCATCCATCATGCCGTCGACACGTTGCTCATCTCGAGGCGTACCGAGAGTGACAGTGACAAAGGCCTGAGTTTCGCCCCGTTGAAAAAGGGCGGTGCCGTGAGTTCGCGGTAGCAAATCGGTTTCGCAATGAATATTGCGAAGGCTCTTGCTATCTCGTCCGTCAGCTCGCATGCCTGCCAAAATAGAATCGCGAACGACTCGATTCTCAAGCGTATGCCAAGCGCGGTATAGCGTATCTTTGGTCATAGCGCCTACGGCGGTCGCATCCGGAATCATTTCAGCCAGAGCAATGTTACGAAGCGCGTTGCATGCATCGTTGCGCGCTTGCTTGCCCTCAGTTTGCTTGGCTACTTTAAACCGATCGTAGTAGGCTGATCGCAATTGGCCAACCAATGCGGTGTCATCCGGAATGTCGTACTTTACCTTGACAGGTTGGATCTTTTCGAAAAGTTCACGTTGCAACGAAATGACTTCGCGACAAATGCCGTGAGCAAATTTAATTGCTTCCAGCATTTCGGGTTCGGGCATTTCTTGAGCAAAGCCTTCGATCATGACAACTTCGCGCTCGTTGGCGGAAACGATCATGTCGAGATCGCTTTCTTCGAGTTGGGCGTGGGTTGGGAACGCTACAAAAGCTCCGTCAACACGACCAACGCGCGTGGAAGCGATAGGTCCTGTGAACGGAAGCGAGCTGATAAATAGTGCGCATGCGGCACCGTTCATCCCAAGAACGTCCGCGTCATTCTGAACGTCGCTGCTGAGCACGATTGATTGCACTTGAACATCATCGCGGAATCCCTCGGGAAACAAAGGACGGATGGGCCTGTCAATCAGACGGCTAGTCAGAGTCTCTTTGGTTGTTGGGCGGGTTTCACGCTTCAAGAAACCACCGGGAAATTTGCCGGCGGCCGCGAACCGTTCACGATAATCACAGGTCAATGGAAAGAAATCAGTTCCAGGACGGGATGGACCGGTCGAAACCGCATTGATGACAACGGTGTCTCCATACTGGCAAAGCACACAGGAGGTGGCTTGCTTGGCAAGTTGGCCGGTTTCGAATGCCAAAATCGAATCGCCAATTTTCTTTTCTACACGAATTTTCACTACTTTGTACTTCCTTCGAAAAACTACTCAAAATACGATTCCGAGGCGATCAAACGGTCAATAGACTCCGCGCGGAGGACGCAAAGAATGCAGTCCGTCCCTATCATGACGCCCAAATGCCTATTCGCAGGGAACCTGTAAGAGAACAACACTAAAAGAGCCAACAAAAGCGGCTAGCTTTCAAGCAAGCCATTCGATAAAACACTGCCCAAGACGATCTCTGATCGGTGGGGCACAACTGAACGTTGCTGCCGACGACGTTTAGCAGCTAGCGAAACGGCGGACAGAGAACGAGTTCAACTTCAACCACTAAAACGCCAAAGGCTGGTCTCAAAGAGCCAGCCCAGGTTATCACCATTCTTACTTGCGGATATTCAGCCTACCGATGAGGTTCAAATAACGTTGCGGATCATGCTTTCGCACGTAATCTAGCAACGAACGTCTTTTGCTCACCATCCGCAGCAAACCACGGCGGCTGGAATAATCTCGAACTGCACCGCGCATGTGCACTGTCATTCCATTAATTCGTTCCGTCAACATCGCAATCTGGATGTCTGGAGAACCGTTATCGGCCTCGTGGGTACGGAATTGACTAAGGATTTCTTGTTTACGTTCTTTGGTAACGGTCATGTAAAGACAAACTCACATCTGCTTGCTACTGCGGCCTTAGGAAAACCCCGAATGGCCAAATTTCTACCCTGGATGAACGAATGTTAACGCCTTTTTCCTCTAATGCAACATCAATTGGGCCAGGAACAAGGTTAGAATCACGAGAAGTAGGCAGACATCCATCGAATTCCATTGCGCATGCGCAACGCGGGATGCTAGCTAACTACTTCAACCTGAACCATTTTCTGGTAAGCAACCCAATTACATGACTTTTCTCAATACCATCCGAATCGCATTGAGGGCGCTTGCCAAAAACAAGCTTCGGGCTGGGTTGACGATACTGGGGGTCGTAATCGGTATCGCCGCAGTCACCGCTATGGTCTCGATCGGCTTGTCTGCTAGCGAGCTCGTTCAAGGTGAATTTCGAAATCTCGGCACCAACGTAATCATCCTCTCGCCGGGTAATCGTCGCGGTGCCAGAAGTGCACAGATTCCATCCTTGACGGCAGCCGATGTGCAAGCGGTTAGCCGTGAATGTCCTAGCGCACTCGCAGCGACTCCACTCATTGGTGCCTCGGCACAAGTGATCTCCGGAAACAACAACTGGCGACCCAAAGAGCTGTTTGGGGTAGGTGCAGATTACATGTTGGTCCGAAACGGGCAGATGCGCATTGGTTCGTTTTTCGGCGAAGGAGATATCAACAATTCCAACAAAGTTTGTGTGCTCGGGGACACGGTTGTAAAGAAACTTTTCCAAACAGCCAATCCGATCGGTCAATCCGTTCGGATCAAAAACATCCCGTTTGAGATTGTTGGGGTTTTGGCCAGCAAAGGAGCGGATATTGTTGGAAATGATCAAGATGATGTTGTATTGATGCCCTATACAACTGTGCGAAAACGTCTCCAAGGAAGCAGTTTTGACAACGTGGACGTTGCCATGATTTCGGCTCGGAGTTCGGAATTGATGGGACAGGCCGAGCAGGAGATCAAAGCACTGATGATGGATCGGCATCGAATCTCGTTCGGACAACAACCCGACTTTGAAGTCCGCAACACGACAGAAATAGCTGGCGCATTCAGCATCGTGACCGGTACGATGACTGCGATGCTCGCCTCGATCGCAGGCATTTCACTGGTGGTGGGTGGAGTTGGGATTATGAACATCATGCTCGTCTCGGTTACGGAGAGAACTCGCGAGATCGGTATTCGAATGGCTGTTGGTGCTCGACCTAGGGACATTCTTATGCAATTCCTCGTCGAATCGATGGTTTTGTCTTTGATCGGAGGCGCAATCGGAGTGTTGCTGGGCGTTTTGGGGTCCGTATCGTTAACCCTGGGGATCAACGCACTTTCAAGTGGCAGGGACTGGCCGATCGTGGTCAGTCAAGCCGCTGCAATCGTTAGCCTCGTTTTTTCCGCTGCAGTCGGTATCGGCTTCGGATTTTACCCTGCTTGGCGAGCCAGCAGACTCGACCCAATTGACGCACTTCGGTATGAGTAACGTTTGACAAAACACGCTTATCAAGCCACTATTCACGGTTCGTGGTTGGAGTTTTCTTAATGATCGTTTGTAGGCTAGAGTGAACGACGAAGACGCATTGATTCAGTCCGCGCTTGCCGGCAATAGCTCGTCCTTCGAAGTCTTGGTAACTCGTTACCAAGATCGTTTGTACACAGCTATGATCAGTGTCGTCGGCAGTGCGGACGAAGCGGAAGATGTCGTTCAAGAGTCGTTCATCCAGGCCTATCTGAAACTAGATACCTTTCAACAACACAGCCGTTTCTTTACATGGTTATATCGCATCGCTTTCAACTACGCCCTCGCTCGGCGTAGGCGGAATCGTGGTCATCTGTCGCTGGAACAGGGCCGGGAAATTGCAGGTACGGATCCGGTCTCCAAGGGTGAGTCGCCGGACAACCGCATGAGCCGCAGCGAAGACGTTCAACTCGTCCATCGCGCTCTAGCCGAACTTTCGGAAGACCATCGAGCGATTCTGGTTCTGCGTGAAATGGAAGATATGGCGTACGAAGAGATCGCTGAAGTGCTCAAAATTTCGATTGGAACGGTGCGATCCAGGTTGAATCGCGCACGATTTGCATTGAAACAACAACTGGAAAACTTCCCCGAATGGAACCCAAATACTTAGGGCGAGAGCCCGATTGAAAACTACCAGACGCAAACCGCTCAGGCCGATTCTCCCATGAGCCAAAAGGGATGGCATAACCAGAATCGTTCCGCGAAGCGCCGAAGATTCCGGAAAATTGGCTTTGCGCAATGGTTCCTCCGCTAACACCGCAACGTCGAAATTGTTGAGCGTCCGAGCATTCGAAGCACAACTGAATCCGCGACTTGACCGATAGCATATTTTACCCAACCGAAACGGTTGCTCGACGCGTCACTCGCGAGAGCAATTTACAACGGCTGGCATCGCACATGGTCATTGGAATTGATTCTCCAGCAACATGGGTGGTCCGAATTGCCTGACTTTATGAATATTCGGGAAATCGTTGAGGAAGAGATCTGCAACAAGCATCAATTGCTTCCGAAGGCTTTCCCGCTGACAGAAAAACTACTTCGCAAGCAGGGTAGCCCCTGCGGAATTTTTTATTGTTTACATGGCCCTCGTAGCATTCGATTGACTGCGGTCTTTGATATCGAAACTTCAAGGGTTCTGTTTTATGACTCTACTGGCCAAAGAGCCGGAGTGCGCTGCGTTAAGGATGTCGTCCTTGCAGCAGCGTAGTCCGCTTCACGTCCGTAGCTTTGCCACAGCCAATTGGGTTGCCGTGGTCGATGACTCCCCAAACCCACCAGCATTAACCTAGGGAATGGAATCTCAGTTATGTTGATATTGTCCCGGAGAGAGTCCGAGCGAATCTATCTGGGCGACGAAATAGTTCTGACTGTTGTTCGTGTTAACGGAGATAAAGTGCGCATCGGTGTCGAAGCACCATCGCACATCAAAATTTTACGTACAGAACTGGAATTAAACCTACACGATTTAAAACCGGTCCAGGAACAAAGTCCTAATCGTCGCGCAGCCTAGTTTGGCTGATTTCAAAACGTGCGGAATGCATCAACCGATGCGCGTCGCACTCCAAAAAAAACCTAAATCGTCGACCTCGCAAAGCCAACACAATGCGAAGTCGACGTTTTTTGTTTTCGAGCTCGGGACGGTGGCTTTTGCCACCAAGGATCGGCTTACCCATCCATGTCCACATGTCCCCTCATGCTCAGCAAAAGCTACGATCTGCTTTCGCTCATCGAAAGGCGACACAATTGACCGCAAGATGTTGACCATCGCACGCTAACGGTTGCAGGCTAACCATTGCAGGCTAACCATTGCGCTCGATTGCCGCTATTGCGAGTTGCCTCAGGGCTTCGACCGCTGTACTCGCAGGCAATCCGTTCAAAAACTCAATCGCGTCGGCGACTAGATCTCTGGCGAATTGCTTCGTGTACTCCGAAGCATCGCAGACATCCATCTCGTGTCGGAGTTCGTTTGCTGCAGAAAGCTCACCAGCATTTAACCTTCGGATCAGACCGTCACGACGATTTGCCGGTAGTTGCTCAAGCGTTCGAATGGCGGGCAAAGTAGGTTTAAACGACAGTAAATCTGTCCCGAGCGTTTTTCCTGCCTGTTCCGATGCTCCCCAAACATCCAGCCAATCGTCAAAAACTTGAAAGGCTGTGCCAAGATTTCGACCATATTGTTGCATTCGGAAGCACATCGATTCGTCGCCGCCGCCACTCCATGCTCCGAGTGAACAACTCACCGCGCACAATGCACCCGTTTTAGCATCGAGTAATTCCAAATAATCGGAAACGCTCAATTCGAAATGCTTCACGCTCTGCCCTTGAAGTATTTCACCCTCGCACACCAGTTTGGCTGCATCCGCAATCCATCTCCCTGGGATCGTTGAATTCCCCCTGTTCGCCAGCCCGTATGCGTGTGCAAAAAGCCAATCGCCAAGGAGCACGCTTGCGGGCACGGACCAGCGCTGATGAACCGTTTGCTTGTGACGCCGCTCGAGGGCCCCGTCTAACACGTCATCATGAATGAGCGTTGCTGTATGCACTAGTTCGACTACAACTGCTAATCGAACCGACTCTTCGGTCGGCTGACCTGAGGCCGATGCTGCAAGCAAAAGTAAACACGGCCTGAGCCTTTTCCCGCCGAGATCCGAGACATAAGTCAACATCTCCGAAATTTGAGGGTTACTGGACTGTAGCTCGCGTCGGATCATCGCTTCGACCGCTTTCAATCCCTCTTGAATCGGAGCGGTCGCAGACTTCAACTGCTGACGGTAGAGCTGCGGATTAGAAGACGCGTTGGCAAGAGTCCCGGGAAGAGCGACTGTCTCAACGGATTCCATTTCAATTACTCACTTCTTTGGAAATCTCCGCGTGAGCCACCGGATTTCGCGAGGAGCATCACTTGGGAAATTATCATGGATCGATCAATGGCTTTGCACATATCATAAACGGCTAGTGCTGCAACACTCGCCGCAGTCAGCGCCTCCATCTCAACTCCAGTTGACCCAGTCGACGTCACCGTCACGACCCATTTCAATTCCGTCTCAGAAACCCAGGAATGAGCAACGTCAACGGAATCGATCAAAATTAAGTGACAAAGAGGAATCAACACGCTGGTTTGTTTAACGGCCTGGATTGCGGCAATTCTAGCGACCGATACGCAGTCCCCTTTTTTTAGGGAATTCGATCGGATCGCCTCTCCCGCTGACTTCGACATTGAAATCAAACTGCAAGCTATTGCGGTTCGGTTTGTCGTTTCTTTGCCACCAACATTGACCATTTTCGCTTCGCCCCGTTCATTTACGTGGGTCAAAGCGGCGTTTTTGAATTGTTCCTCGTGATTGCTTGTACGGGGTTCTCTGGGAGTTGACATAGTAAAGCGAACTTCTTGGATTCCCGCATTCCGATGGAACATGTAACAGCAACTAGGCCTTGTCGGCGTACTCGGCACCGAAAAACTCTTTGCTTTCCTCTACGGTTGCTTTGATCGTACGTTTGCCTTCTTGCCAGTTCGCCGGGCAGACTTCGCCGTTCTTTTCGACAAATTGGAGGGCTTGGACCATTCGCAGGGCTTCATCCACACTGCGGCCAAGCGGGAAATCATTGACCACTTGATGCCGGACGACCCCATCTTTGTCGATTAGGAAAAGTCCACGCAAAGCAACGGAATCTCCCACCAATACATCGTAATCGCGAGCGATCTGCTTGTTCAAGTCCGCGACGAGTGAGTACTCGATATGACCGATACCGCCGTCTTTTCGAGCCGTGTTTCGCCAAGCCAAATGGGAGTATTCGCTGTCGACCGAGACTCCGATGACCTCGACTTCCAAATCAGTGAACTCTTTTACTCGGTCGGAGAACGATATAATTTCGGTTGGGCAAACGAACGTGAAATCCAATGGATAAAAGAATAAAAGGACGTATTTGCCTTTGAACTGGCTAAGGGAAATTTCCGCCACAGAACCATCCTTTAAAACAGCCTTGGCCTTGAAATTCGGTGCGGGTTTTGTCACGAGGACTGACATTTCGATGCTCTCCGGTAAAAATATGCAATAAAGTTGGTTGCTAGCAAGCGTCACTAACACTACCGACCATCCTCTCCATTGTCCGCTAATCGTCAAGGCTACCGATCCATGCGCAAACCCCAAGATGAAAATCGATCCGATGCAAACGTCACCATCGCTCAACTGAAAGCCATCATGAATGAGTTTGTGCAGGAACGTTCCTGGGAGAAATTCCATTTGCCGAAGAATCTGGCGATGTCCATCGCAATTGAATCAGCCGAATTGATGGAGTATTTCCAATGGACGAATCCCGAGCAACCGCTCAGTCCCGTTGGGGACGATTCTCCCGTAGCTCAGGAAATAGCGGACGTGTTTGCCTATACATTGAGACTGGCGGAAGTCCTTGGAGTGGATCTCAGCCAAGCTTTAGAAAGGAAAATGGAGCTCAACCGAATTAAGTATCCCATTGGCTTGGAGTTCGTCCCAAAGGGTTCATCGGCCCCCTAATTCGTGATCGGTCGACTGGGTAAGCGAGTGGAAGACCATTGAATTTCCCACTCGCAAATTTCAATTTCCAGACGAAACAAACAGTTTTCTCAATGTTTTTTACATAAATCCATCGAAAAACCAATGTTTTTATGATGAAAACCCCGTTTCCCGGTTGCTTTTTAACCCAGGCAACCTTTAATTCAGCGAAACCAAAGTGTCCTAGGTTGGACACGACTCATATTTGACGTTTGTTGAAAGGGATTCATCGCATGGCGAAAGCAGCTGCCAAAACAGAAAAGCCACTGACCAAAGTCCAGATCTTCACCAATATTGCTGAAGCAACTGGACTCTCCAAAAAGCAAATTGCGGAAGTTTTCGAAGCGCTCAAGGTAGAAATTTCAAACTCGGTTGGCAAAAAGGGAGTAGGCTCGTTCGTCGTTCCAGACCTTTGCAAAATCGTTCGCATTCAAAAGAAGGCCCTTCCAAAGCGCCAAGTTCGAAACCCACAAACGGGTGAAATGAAATGGGCCGATCCAAAACCAGCGTCCACCGCTGTTAAAGTTCGCCCTCTCAAGAAACTCAAAGACATGGTCTAATCCTTAGACCAAGTTTGAAAAACATCGAAACGACTTGGGCAAGCAAACAGGCTTGCCCATTTTCGTTTTTGACATGATGGCTGCGAGGATGATGGCTACGAGGATGATGGCTACGAGGATAACGTGCGATTGATATTGATGGGAACAGGCCCCTTCGCCGTTCCGAGCTTTGATGCGATCAGGACCCAAGGTCACGAAATCATCTGCGTTGTAACACGCCCTTCGGTTGCTTCGTCAGGGAAAAAGGTTCCGCCAGTGAGTCCGGTCCGGCAATGGGCGAGCGACCATGATTTGTCGATCTTCGACCCCATTTCCATCAACGATCCGGCCACCATCCAGTGGCTGGTTTCCCTGCATGCGGATTTGATGGTCGTTTGCGACTACGGACAAATCTTGTCGAAAGCCGCGTTGGCAACTACCGGACTCGGAGGAATTAATTTGCATGGTTCCTTGTTGCCCAGACATCGCGGGGCGGCACCCGTCCAATGGTCGATCCTCGCAGGGGACGCTCGAACCGGTGTTTCGATCATTCACATGACTCCGACACTCGACGGCGGCCCGATCCTCCATCAATCGGCAACCGACATCGGAAACACCGAAGACTCCGAACAGCTTGAAGCACGACTCAGCCAAATCGGTGTTGAATCCACATTGGCCTCGATCGCGTTGCTCGAAACCAAAGCGTCCCTCACCGAATGCAGCAATCTCGGGCTGCGACAGGACAAAGCCCTCGCGACCAAAGCCCCTCGGCTCGCTAAGGAAGATGGCGAACTAAACTGCCACTATCCAGTTCAGTACCTCGATCGACTGATACGTGGTCTGCAGCCATGGCCAAGCACTTTTGCCCATGCTCATTTTCCCGATGGCAAAAGCATACGCATTCTCATTCCGAAAGCGATGCCGGTGATATGCAATCTCGCTGCTGCGGACGTTTCTCCTGGCGACCTCATCTACGGCGACACCTTAACGCAGTTGCAATCTCAAGAACCAAGACTGCTTGGACATTCGCTTTGCGCTGTCGCAATCGACGGAGTACTTGCCATTCCAATCGTACAACCAGCTGGCAAACGATTGATGCTCGCGGACGAATTTCTTCGCGGCTACTCTCGGTTGGCATGGATTAGGCTAATCTCGATGGAAGGTTCACATCGATTGCTCAACCAAATGTGCCAAATTCCGTAAAAGTTCTCCCCTCGTACACTCATACAACGCGATGCAATTAGACTCCATTTTGACAGTCCTGCAAGAAATCGCCCCACTCGAGTATGCAGAAAACTGGGACAACGTCGGCCTCTTGGCAGGGCACCGAGGCCGAACCATATCTGGTGTCATGACCTGCTTGACGCTCACGTCGATAACATTGCAAGAAGCCATCGATGCGCAGGCGGGCCTCGTCGTTTGTCATCATCCGATTCCATTTAAGCCTCTGTCCAAAATAACCAGCGATACCACCACGGGAAAACTGCTTCTGGATGCACTGCAAGCTGGAATCGCAATCTATTCTTCTCACACCGCATGGGACAATGCCCGAACCGGAATCAATCAACAACTAGCGGACATGATGGGCCTCACGTCTATCAAACCCTTGCAAGCGTTTGCTCAGCCAAAGTCTGTCGACGAAACAGTGGGTGTAGGACGCTACGGAATCGCAAGCGGGGCCGAAACCACGATTGGCAACTTGTTGCAACGCCTCCAAGCGACACTTCCGTCCATCGAACCCAGGCACACGCATGGTTCGGAACATTTGGTCTCCAAAATAGGTATCGTGTGCGGCAGCGGTGGCAGCATGCTTGCTTTGGTCGCGAGTCGAGGCTGTGATGCGATGTTGACGGGTGAAGCCACATATCATCAATGTCTGGAGGCGGAATCGCTAGGAATCGCAATGCTCATGATCGGCCATCACGCGAGCGAAGCGTTTGCGATGAAATCGCTTGCTTCGCAGTTGCAAACCAAACTGCCGTCGCTACGGGTCCTGGCCTCGCAACGAGAGGCATCTCGTTTTTGAATGCATCTGTGTTTATCCAAGTGCAGCCGCAGCCTGACAATATTACAATCAACGCTCACGGTCGAAGACGGCCAAATGCAATCGCCAAAAAAACTCTCCTTCATCGTGTGAGAAATAAAATGATGCGGCCCTTGATTCAATGCATCCCAATTGTCATTTTGTTGTCCCATTTCGTTTGCCAGGTATGTTCGGCTCAAGAAAGGTCACTTGAGTATTCCTGGTCGAAAGATCAGAAATTCTCGTTCGAGATAGAAATCGAAGTGGACGAGGGAGACCAAATAACGAACTATCAGGGAACGACGAACTACACGGTCGATTCTGCCAACGCGGAGCAACTCGCTTTGAGGTACCAAGGCGGACTAACTTCCTTGACCAAACCCAAAGAGTCAGCTCGTAAGCCAATCTTGGGAGTACCACCCTTTGGAATACCACCCTTTGGCCCCGCAAGGCTGCCACGCGGCATACCATTCCCGGGTTTGGCAAGTCCCTATGCGACCACTGGAATATTGCAAACGACAAACAGAATCACAATGTCTCGGCTCGGAAAGTTACTCGTATTGGACGGGAGTTCGCAGTTACCATTCCTTCTTGGAAACCTCTCGTTGCTCCCGTTCGAAAATCTACCCTCGGAAAAGGCGGACGAAGCGTGGACCATTGAATCCACCGTTTCGATTTCAGAAGACGATTCAGGAAGATTTCACTTCGGGCCATTCGCGCAAATTCAAAAGTCCAACCAAGGAAGCGTTCAGAGTGCGAGCGAAGAAACGAAGTACACGATCAACAACTCGAACGACATGCAAGTTACGTTCGACAAGACTTATCGGCTCAAGACCGCTCTCGTCGATGGCCGCGACTCCTTTGAAATGTCGGGGAAAGGGACCTGGGTCTTCAATCGTATCGACAAACTCCCACAATCCAGCGACATGAAGTTTGAGTTGATCGTTCGTCGGAGAAACGCAACAGTAAGTATCCCGATCGCGTTGAAATACAATCGCTTGACGCCTGAAAGGATCGCAGAACGAGAATTGGAAGCGAAACGAAAAGCGAACGAGGCCGAAGCGAAAATGGCCGAAGCAAAAACCAAAATGGAAGAGCATCGAAAGCTTGCCGAAGAAGCGAAAGCGAAAGCTGAGGCCCCACTAACCACGGAAGAGAAGAAGGGACTGCTAACAGAACTCAATGCCGAATCGTCCAATACCGTAATTCAAGCACTTATGAAATTATCGACGAAGAAGTCCAAAGAAACCGATTCCGAGATAGTAAATGCCATAAAGAAACACATCGGCAGTGCAAATTCCGTTGCCGCCAGTTTATCCGAGCGAGCACTCGAAAATTGGGACCCCGTTTTTGGTAAGGCGAACGCACTGAAGAAAGCCTACGAAGGGAGTTCACCCGTGGATTCCACCAACTTGGAAGTGCTTTCTACGACCTCACTCTATGTTGGTCAAATCGTTCAAATCCAGGAAAATGGTTCGTTTTGGTTCGCCGCTGAAATCCGAGAACTCCTGCCCGATGGACGGGTTCTGGCTAAGTATCAAGGCTGGGGCGGGAATCGAACCGCAACGCTAGCGAGACGCAATATTCAATTGGCCCCTGCCGATTTTCCGCAACCACATAAACCAGCGACTCCAAACGTTCCGCAGCACGAAACTCGCGTTTGGTCGGATGCAACGGGCGGCTTTAAAGTCGACGCAGTCTTTATGGGAGTCGACAACGACAAAGTCAAATTGAAACGTGCCGATGGGAAAGAGGTTTCCGTACCGATCGCTCGGTTGAGCAGAATCGATCAAGAGTACATCAAAAAAATTGCCGACGCGATCAAGGATCTCGATAATCCGTTTGATCCAAAGTAGTCGTTCGATCCATTTGCGTCGCCTCGCGCTCCATTTGGGCTGCCTCTCGCTCCGCGAAAGACCGCGTCGAGATCGCATCTTTTGTTGAGCAAAAACGTAACATTTCAATCGGCGGACAAAAGCTGCTTCATCACGACCAATAGAGCATCAATCTGTTCATCGCTACCGACGCTAATGCGCAATCCATCGCTCCAACCCGGATAGACCATGTAACGGACAAGAATGCCGTTCTGTTTCAACTGCTCATACAGCAACTTCATCGATCGATCGTTGCGTGTGCACCACAGGAAATTGGCATGCGATTCTGTTACGTCGAATCCCAATCGCTGAAGCTCAGCGAACATGCGACCGCGGGTGGTGATTATCTTGCGAACGTTTTCCGCAAGCCACGTCTGATCGGAGATCGCTGCAGTGGCTCCTGCAAGCGATAGCATATCGGTGTTGTAAGAGTCTTTGACCTTGCGGAGCGTATGGACAATCTCCGGATGCGCTACGAGATAGCCAAATCGCAGACCTGCCAAAGCATAGGATTTACTCAAGGTTCGAGTCACGATGATTTTCGGATTTCGCTCAATCAACGCGATGCAATTCGTTGGCGAAAAGTCGACATACGCTTCGTCTACCACGACCGGGCAATCCACACTCTCCGCAAGTTTCAAGATCGAGTCTTGCGACACCACCGTGCCGCTAGGGCTGTTGGGGTTGGGCAAGAAAATCAACTTGAGCTGTTCGTCCGCAGTGTAGAACTGCGGCGATAGCCCGAAATGACTATCGAAGGGGACTTCCTCGAATTGGGCGGACTGCAACTCGGCAAGTGTTCGATAAAGAATGTAACTTGGGTACGGCAGTCGCAGCTTTTGTCCCGAGCCAACAAACGCGCGGGTCAGAACGGTCAAGCAGTCATCGCTGCCGTTACCGCAAAGAATCATATCCGGATCGACATGGAGAACACCCGCTGCAGCAATTCGAAAGGCGGTGCCAATCGGATCGGGATAGCGCTCGAGTTGCGAGCTCGCTTGCTGAATTGCCTCGGCTACTCGGGGCGAGGGCGGGTACGGATTCTCGTTGGTATTGAGCTTGATCGCCTTACCCGCCTGCGGTTGTTCGCCGGGCGTGTAAGGTTTCATCGCGACGATTTCGCGGCGAAAGAATCGTTGAATAGAATCGTTTGTCATCAACTCGAATTGTTGTAATGGTTCTGTGTGGAAGAGGCCCTCGCACAAGAGTACGTCGCTTATGGCTGCTTCACTTAAGTCCTGACCCGTTTCACGCTTCCCCCTCGCGAGAGCCACTTCCGCACAGAGATCACAAACTCTAATCGAGTTCGCAACCAACTAGGGCGATTATTGCATTGCAAACGAGCTTGGGAAAGGCATATTTTCGATTAAACGGCAATGCGGATCCATTATTTGTTTAACCGTCCGCATCAACAGGCCACTCGGTGCAAAACAACGTTGTTTAATATCGAAACCAAACCGTCCTAAGCGAGCTTAAATTTCGACTATACTCTCGCTATCTGCCTTCGCCTTCCTGGCAACTGTAAGCCAACTCTTCTTTTTAACAACCTCTATTTCCATGATGCGACCGAGCGAATCCACCAATCTCTATTTCAACCAAGCAGCCGATCATCTCAAAATGCCAGAATGGATGAGGAAACTTCTCCTCACGCCAAAACGGGAGGTCACAGTCCAAGTCGCATTTGAGAGAGACAATGGCAACATCGAAACGGTCTTGGGATATCGGGTCCAACACGACAATTCGCGAGGGCCGATGAAGGGAGGGCTTCGATACCATCCGAGCGTCGATCTGGATGAAGTGCGAGCGCTGGCATCGTTGATGACTTGGAAAACCGCCGTTGTCGAGCTTCCCTATGGTGGGGCAAAAGGTGGGATCGCTATCGACCCCAAGACGCTTTCAAACAAAGAGATTGAACGCATGACCCGATCCTTTGTGGACGAAATCCATGAAATCGTGGGGCCCGACACGGACATCCCCGCCCCGGACATGGGTACGAATTACCAAGTGATGTCTTGGTTTCGAAACCAGTGGGAAAAGTATCACGGTTTCAATCCTGCCGTAATCACTGGTAAACCGGTCGAAGAGTATGGTGCGAACGGGCGTGAGGAAGCCACGGGCCGCGGCGTTGGAATCCTTGCGGTTAAGTTTCTGAAACGCATCAACGTACGTCCGGATCAATGCCGAACCGCGATCCAAGGATTTGGAAATGTCGGTTCGCACGCGTCGAAATTTCTGTTCGAATCGACGTTCCCCGTAGTGGCTGTAAGTGACATAAGCGGAACGTTTTATAACCCAAAGGGACTTAACATTCCCGAAATGTTTTCTTATTCATTGAAGAATGGGAACCGATTGGAAGGGTATATGGGCGCGGAGAAACTGCCTGGAGAAGCTCTTTTGGAACTCGACGTAGACCTCTTGATCCCAGCCGCCTTGGGTGATGTTGTTACGAAAGAGAACGCCGGGAAAGTGCGAGCCAAGTCCATCATCGAAGCGGCCAACGGCCCCGTCGATCCGGAAGCAGATGCGATTCTAGCTTCTAAGCGGATCACGATTTTGCCTGACATTCTGGCTAATGCGGGCGGAGTTACCGTGAGTTACTTTGAGTGGGTTCAAAATCGCCAACATTATCGCTGGACGTTGGATCGGGTTCGACAAGAGTTGGACCGTACGCTGAGCGACGCCTTTGAAAATGTTTGGCAACACTCGGCAACGAACGATGTCTCGTTGCGAACCGCCGCATTTATGTTGGCCATTGCGCGAGTGCAACGCGCTACGGAACTGGCTGGCGGGGCCGTTTAGTAAAATGTCGAACCGACGCGGTGCGATTCTGCGCTTGTGCGGCTGTTGATTTAATGGTAGGACGAACTTCCAAGTCCCTGGAATTCCCCATTGACGGACTTGGAAGTCCGTCGTACCGCCCTTATTGCTGCTCAAGTTTCATTCGCAACACTTCCACCGCTTTCAACAACTGCGGGTCATCGACAATCGTAGAGTCAACATGTTCGGTTGCCCCGCTACTCAGCTCGCTTTTCGGTTCGTTTGATTTGCCCAGGCCGTTCTCGATCGGGTCCGCCCTTTTGCGGAAGCGATCAACCAACTTGATAAATGCCTTCTCGTCCAGCTTGACTTCGCACCCTTGGTCGGGATGCACTCCCCAAATGTCGTCCTCTTTCGAACTAGGTTTCCTGTGGATTAAGCGACCGCTAGGCGGATAGTAATAAGCAGTGGTTAAACGCATGGCCGCCAGACCTGCATCGAGGGGAATGACATTTTGAACGCTTCCCTTTCCAAACGATCTATTGCCTACAATCGTCGCTCGGCATCGATCTTGCAAACAAGCGGCCACCACTTCGCTGGCGCTTGCGGAATGCTCATTGATCAAGACGACGATCGGAATCGAGTTGGAAAGCTCCGTTCCCTGTTTTGCTTCATAGCTTTGATCCAGACGGTCGCCACGGCCTCGCGTACTGACCATGTCACCGTCGTCCAAAAACATATCGCAAATGTCCGTGGCCGCATTCAAGAGTCCACCGGTATTGTCGCGCAGGTCGATGATCAGGGCCTGACTATCCTTAGAAATAGATTCGATCGCTCGTCGCAATTCTTCGGTCGTCTTCTCGCCGAACAATTCAACTCGCATATAGGCAATACGAGGATCTTCCTCCATCCTGTATTCCCACTTGCCATCCAATCGACGCCGATCACCAAGAACGGACTCGACGTCGATGCGAGCGCGAACAACCGTGATCACAATTGGGTTGGGTTCATCCAAACGTTCCAACGTGAGAGTGACTGAGGTCCCTGCTCGCCCCCTTAGTTTTTTCGAAACATCTTCCACAGTGGAATTCGTGGAATCGAAGCCATCGATCTTGAGAATAACGTCTCCCGCTTGGATGCCAGCCAGATATGCGGGCGAATTAAACAAAGTCGCCACAACGGTTAGCCGGTCACGTCGCGTCGGTCCATCAAGACTGACGCCTAATCCCCCAAACTCTTGGTCTAGGATCGCTTGAAACGGCTTTAAGGAATCAATTGGAATATAACCCGAATAGGGGTCCAGCGAATCGATCATCCCTTTCATTGCCGCCTGATAGAGTTTTTCGCGATCCGGCTTCTCAACGTATTCTTGATCGATAATATCCATGGCCAACGCGAGGTCGCCAAGATTACGTGTCCTTTGTGCATTTCCGTAGCAAAACGCGCTGATGAGGACGACGAGGAACAGGAGCTTCAAATTCTTGGACGTCACGTTGTTTCCGCCTTGTGGGTAGGTTTTGCGACTCGATTTCGACGCATTTTAGCAGGATAGCGTTTTTCTGCGCAGTTCGTTTTGGCGGACTTTAGCTACAATAACGAGTCCCTGCCATTCTATGGGTCCCCCACCTACCCGCGATATCCTGATGCCTGATTACCAACGAATACGAAATTTCCTGGGTTTGGTTCTAACGCAAACTCTCGTGGGCTCGCCCGCGTTTGCCGATCACCCGGCGGACTCCGATAGCCGTGATGCTAAACCCGGCCACTCCGTCAACGCGGACGCATTCAACGATGGTCCGCGTCAAGCGGCTTACTTGATGAATGGCATGGGGAACGTGCATTTCGAAATCTCGACAAAAAACCCTATGGCCCAACGCTTTTTCGATCAAGGGATCGTTCAGCTTCATGGCTTCTGGTATTTCGAAGCAGAGCGGTCGTTTCGGCAAGCAGCCGCGTTCGATGCCGATTGTCCGATTCTTTATTGGGGGATGGCTCGAGCCAACGTCGAGAATGCAAAGCGTTCTCGAGGCTTCATCGAACAGGCGATGAGCCGCATCGCTACGGCAAACGACAAAGAAAAGCGACTCATCGAGGCATGGAACAATCGAGTTAAAGTTTCCGGCGAAGATTCTGCCAAATCAAAAGAGGACCCGAAATCAAAAGAGGACGCAGCCAAGGACAAAGCCGCCGACAGCTCAAAAGCCGCAGAAGCCAAGAAACGTGACGATGACAAGCGAAAGAAGGACGACAAAGACCGACTTAAAAAATACGTGGCTGATCTTGAGCAAGTCGCCAATGACTATCCGGAAGATATTGAGCTCAAGGCCATGTTAGCGTTGCAGTATTGGCAAAATGGCGACGTTCAAAGTCACACCGCAATCGACGCCATCCTGAGCGATATCTTTCGAGTCAATCCTAGGCATCCAGCCCACCACTTCCGAATCCATCTTTGGGACGGTCGCAAGGAAAAGCTCGCCCTAGATGCGGCAGCGAAATGCGGCCAAAGCGCACCGGGCATTGCTCACATGTGGCACATGCCTG
Source organism: Pirellula staleyi DSM 6068 (assembly GCA_945870455.1). Classification (GTDB taxonomy): domain Bacteria; phylum Planctomycetota; class Planctomycetia; order Pirellulales; family Pirellulaceae; genus JBKCUI01. The sequence continues at coordinate 26,211 of CAMBSL010000017.1, forward strand.
GTCATACTTACAGTCGCCTGCATCGTTATGCCGACGCTGCCTGGCAGCAAGAAGCGTCGGCACGTGTCGATCACGCGCATATGATTCGCGATCAAGTCATGCCGGACCAAATCCACAACTATGCTCACAACAACGAATGGCTCATTCGCGATTTGATCTTTATCGGTCGCGTTGGCGAAGCGACCGATTTGGCCAAGAACATGATCGAATTGCCGCGGCACCCTAAGTACAACAAGTTTAGCGGACGAGGAAGCGCTTCGTTGGGTCGCGAACGCTTATTGGGTGTTCTGACAAGTTATCAGCTTTGGCCTCAACTCATTGAACTTTCGAACTCGGCCTACTTCGAGCCAACCGACGACGAACTGCGTCAAGATGAACACAAAGCCTGGATGACGATGGCCGAGTACAACGTTGGAAACACCGCGAGAGCTAAAGAACTTCACGCCGAATTGAACGCGCAAACAAACGCGCTGCGCACCAAAGTGAACGAAGGGAAAGAAGCATTGCGATTGCTGATCGAAAAGGAACAAACCAAACCCGACGTAAATGCAAACCGACCGCCCAAACTGCTCGAAGCCTACGAGCGGTTCGACGACCCCTTTGGCGATGAGAACGATCCAACGATTGCAAAAGTCCCGAGCAAGGATATCCCCGACGCCGAGATGAAGGATTGGTCCAAGGAACGGCGGGAAAATGCAATCGCATTGAGGAAAATCGAACATCGTTTGGGAAAGATTCGCCAGTTTGAATCCGCTGTGATGGCGTATCAGGCCGCTCATGAGGGGCGATTCAAAGAGGCATTGGTTCGCTCGAACGAGTGCCGCTCGATCATTAACTCAATGGTTCGAATGGAATGGCTGGCAGAAGCGGGATTCCCAGACAAAGCATTGGATCGAATCGAAAAGCGAATCCAAGAAGGGAAAGATGAATTGATTCCGCTTGCCATCGGTGTTTGGATCGCTTCGAAAAACGACCTTAAGGACGTCAAGGTTCAAGAACGGTGCAAGAAGATGATCGAAGCACTTTCGCCGATTGCGGCCGGGGCGGACGCAAACCTCGTATTGCTGGAACGGATCGTGCCTGTCGTTGCACAACTTGGGATGAAGGATAAATGGAAAACGCCTCCTGAAGCCGCGACCGATGTAGGCGATCGGCCCAGTTTGGATTCTCTCGGACCGTTTCGCTGGTTTCCTTCGCAGGCCCCCGTTTGGTCAGCTCCAGGCTCAGACGGCGAACTGAAATCGACAAAACACTTTGCTCAAAAGCCGTTGGTGTTGATTTTGTACCTGGGGTTTGGCTGCGTTCATTGCGCAGAACAACTCAAAGAGTTTTCGCCGGCGGTTAAGCAGTATCAAAAGGCCGGGATTGAGGTTGCGGCCATCAGTTCAGAAACGCTTTCAAAATTGCAATTGGGACTAAAAAACTACGATGGCGAAATGAATGTGCCGCTTATTGCGAACCCCGAGCTGGATATTTTCAAGGAATTTCGATGTTTTGATGATTTCGAGGGGAATGCATTGCATGGCACGTTTTTGATCGATGCCAACAACCGTATTCGCTGGCAAGACATTGGTCACGAACCTTTTATGGACTCCAAGTTCCTGCTTGAAGAATCGATAAGGCTTCTAAAGCTGAAGTAAACCGGTACGATAGGGAGGCCTTCAGGTAAAGAGTAGCAGGCACTTTCCAAGTGCCGTCAGCCTGATTTTGGCGAACGGCACACGGAGTGTGCTTGCTCCACTTTCCAACCACCAATCCCGTATTTTACCAAAGTGATATCGATGTCGGATTTGCCGATTCCAAGCCCATTGCCGCCTGCGACGAAGCACCTTTATATCGAGACGGTGGGCTGTCAGATGAACGTACTCGACAGCGAAATGGTGGTCGCATCGCTCCGCAAATCCGGATACGTTTTGACTGCAAAGCCCGAAGATGCGGATGCAATCCTTTTCAACACATGTTCTGTGCGCGAGCACGCCGAGGAAAAAGCCTATCACAATTTGTTCCACCTCAAGCAGCTCAAACTACAGAATCCCGACAAGATCTTGGGAGTGATGGGCTGCATGGCCCAAAAAGATCAGAAGGCAATCTTCGATCGGACTCCGTTCGTCGACCTTGTCGTCGGTCCCGGCCAATTACATCGCATTCCGGAGATGATTGAGCGGGCCAGAGCGGGTGAGAAGCATCAACTCGCAGTTAGCCTTTCCCGACGTGACGGCAACGTGGACGACATAAAGCGATCTCACGAAACCTTTGATCCACTTCGGGATCCAGAAATGCGTCCCACGCCATTTCAAGCGTATCTTCGTATCCAAATCGGCTGCGACAAATTTTGCACTTACTGCATCGTACCACTGACGCGAGGTCCAGAACAAGGTCGTGCACCAGCCCAGATCTTGGCCGAGGCCAAAGTGCTTGCCAGCCAAGGCTGCAAAGAAATTGTCCTGCTTGGTCAAACCGTCAATTCCTATCGTTTTGTTGAAAGGGATAAAACGACTCGCATGTCGGATTTGTTGCGGCAACTCCACGAGATCGAAGGAATCGTACGGATTAAGTTTGTTACCAACTATCCCAAAGACATGACCCGCGAGCTACTTGAGACCGTTCGCGATTTGCCTAAGTGTTCACCTTACTTGCACGTACCCGCCCAAAGCGGCAGCGATAGTGTACTCAAGAGAATGAAACGTGGTTATACGACCGCTGATTACTACGACATGATGGAGCGAATCCATGACATTCTTCCCGGCGCGGCGGTTTCTAGCGACTTTATTGTCGGCTTTTGCGGTGAGACGGAGGAAGAGTTTCAAATGACGATGGACTTGGTTCGCCGTTGTCGATTCAAGAATAGCTTCATATTCCAGTACAGCGTCCGTCCAGGTACGCGCGGTGCCGAGATTTACGAAGATGATGTTCCAGAAGAGGTCAAACACCGACGCAACCTGGACTTGCTCGACGTTCAAAACAAGATCTCGCTAGAAGACAATTTGCGTTTCATGGGCCAGAAAGTTGAGATCTTAGTCGAGGGACCAAGCAAATGGTCTGTTCGCAAAGGGCAAACGGGCGACCTGCGTCAGATGACCGGAAGAACTCGATGTGATCGAATCGTCGTCTGGGACGGCAACGTTCGGCAAGCAGGCGAATTGTTGATGGTTCAGATCACCGACGTTTATGCGTTCACTTTGTTCGGAATGGTTGAAACCACCGAGGTCGTACCTGAGTTGTTGCAAATCAGTATGCTATAGAATAAATCAAAATGGCAAACGTTCCAAAGCCATTGGTATTTCACCATCCACCTAGCGTGAAGGTAAACAATCCCCTGGGGTAAACCCAGGGGCATTCGAACCATGCAATCTGGCTTTACGCCAGTGGTATTTGAGATCGACCTAGCCGCACAAACGTTAGTTGGCTGTTACCGAGACGTTATCGATATAGATTTCAGCATCGGTTGAATTGCCGAACAGTCCGGGACTGCCCACGGTGTTCGGCAAAGCATCTTCGCCCTCGATGGTCCATGATTCCGGCTCCGCCTCACCTGTTTTCCAGACTTTGCCTTGAAGCACTGCTTTTCCATCCTTGTTTTCGCTTCGCAGCTTGACCGTGTACCAAGTATTGGCTTGCCAATCAAAAGGTATGGTTTTGGCAAAGCGTTGTTCACCGAGCGAAACCCAAGATCGAATCTGCAACTTCTGCGAGCCCTCTAATGCTAGCGTATAGCGTTGATTGACCACTCCCATGTCGGGTAGTTTGGTTGTTGGGACTTTATTTTTCGTATCCGTCGCGTAGACTTCCGCTTGCACGGTATAGTCGTGCACGTTGGGTTTGCCCAGGAATGCTTGACTGCGCACCCCCTTGGGAATCGTGCTGATCTTGACCAAGCCGTTGCCACTATTGGGCAATTCGAAAGGTAGATGTCGGTAGGCGGCCCCAATCCAATGCAACGGAACCTTCTTGTCTTCGAAGTCAAACTTCCAAGGTAGAGCAGGAATGACTCGTCCACGAGCGATGCTCTTCAATTCACCGGACGTAGCGGTGATGTAAAAGGCTGAGCCTGTAGTTTCCGTTGGTGCTGTGAAAATTTGATCGTCGCTGACCGAGCCTCCCCCTTCTATCGTGATCGTTGCGTCCGTCAGCAGTCGCAAGTACTGACCGGCAGCATTGTAAGCTCGAACTTGCAATTTGGCTTTTTGGCCTGGCGAAAGAAGCAACTCAACCGGACATGTCTGAATATGAGCGACGGTTTTATCTGCAACCTTTGGTTCAACAGGCAATTTTGGCATTGGATCGGCGTCCACTTTGATCTCCGACTTGCCGATGCAATAAAGCGCGGTTGTGGTGGGTAGATACAGCCGTCCGTTGGAGATGGCGAATGAACCGAACACTTCGTTGCCTCGCAAGGATGTCTTGCCAAGCGATTCGATAGACGTGGCGGTCGGCTTGAGGGTATGGATCACTCCGCTGTTCTCGCCGATGTACATTTTCCCTTCCGAAACAACCAGCGAACCGAACATGATGCGGCCAAGTTTTTTTTCTACCTCGACTTCGCCTGTCTTGGCGTTGACGCCAAACATGGCACCGCCGTCGTCGACAAAGTAGACACGATTGTCAATCTTCACTGGAGAGCTTCGAGAGACAGTTCGTTTGGGAATATTCCAGAGAAGCTTATCGATGGTTATGTCACCGGTGGTGTTCCCATCAAAGGCAAAGACTGCCCCAAGAACAGTTCGGTCGGTCTCGTTTTGCTCGCCATGCCCGCAATAGACAATTCCGTCTTCGACCAAGGGAGTGACGTTTATCCCGCGCGGTGAAGCTTGGTACTTCCAAATGACTTTGCCGGTTCGAGGTTGGAGTGCATAAACGGCGCCATCGGCGGCACCGAGAACCATTGCCGCCTGGCCGTTGAGAACGGTAAAAACGGGAGTGCTGTAGGTTGTGTCTTCAGGACGAACGCGAGTGCTTGTCATCCAGATCGGAGCGCCGGTGGATTTGTCCAAGGCGAGAATTCGGTGGGCTGGAACGGACGTTTGATCCCAGCCCGTGAAAACGCCCGAAATAATGACCATGTCTTCGAAGACAACTGGGAAATTGGTTCTGCCACCGTAGGTTGAGAGCATTCCATATTCTTCAAGCATCGACTTCTCCCAGAGAATCTTGCCTGTTTTGCCATCGAGGCACTGGAATAAGCACCCGAGCCCAAGCATGTAAACCTTGTCGGTTTCTGGATCGCCAACGAGACTGGCCCAACCCACGCGTTCGGCCGGTGCGTCGGACAAAAAGATATTATGGATGCTCTCCCAAATCAGCTCGCCCGTTACCGCATTCACGCACACGGTCTTCTCGGCTTCCTTGGTGGAATCCGGATTGGAGCGGCAAATGGTGTAGAGCCGGCCATTCATTACGATAGGAGTGGCTCGGGTTGCGAATTCTTCCTTGCGCCACAGAAGATTCTCACCAGCCGCGCTGAAAGTATCAGGCAAACCTTTCTCGAGGGACTGCCCATTCTGAAGAGGACCTCGCCAATGAACCCAATCCGTTGGCTTGGCTTTGTTCCCCGCAGAACTTGTATTGTTCGATTCGTCCTCGGCCTGGGACAGACACGGAAAAGCGAGGGTGGTTGCGAGTCCCACAGCAAGTCCGAACGATTGAACAGTGTGGAGCGACCGACGGACAAAGGCTTTGGTTTTCGGTGGAACAAACATAGTGACAGGATTGGTTAGTGAAGGTTGGAGGAACTTCTTTCCATTTTACTATACCAAAATTTCGCTTGTTCCAATGCAATGCAATGAGCGAGAACGATCGTTTTTTTCGTTGCAAACGCGTGTGAAACGTGGAACTGGTATTTCCATGCGAGAACGCAATTTCGTATTCTCCAACCCGAACCTCCTAATTTAACATTCCAATATCGAAACGTAATTCTCATGGCCAGGGTATTTTGCATAGCGAACCAGAAAGGTGGCGTTGGAAAGACCACAACGGCCATCAATTTGGCTTGGGCTATGGCGAAATCCTCGAATAAGACCCTGGTCATCGACCTCGACCCCCAGTGCAACGCGACCAGCGGATTGGGGCACGAGCCGGCACAACGGCATCCGTTGCTAGTCGATTCCCCTGTTCGAGAAAGCATCCTCGCAACCGTTCAACCCAATCTTGACTTGATGCCAGGCTGCCGTTCCTTTCAGGACGTGGATCGATTGGCCAAAGGGGAGGTCATGCAAGGGGCGTTGCTCAAGCAACACCTTGAGGCTGGAATGGGTGGATACGACGCGGTCTTTATCGATTGCCCGCCTTCGCTCGGCGATCTGACCCAAGCGGCTTTGGCGTCCAGCACCGAGGTTCTCATGCCAATCCAATGCGAGTACTTTGCTATGGAAGGCCTAACACAGATGATTCATGTCATTCGAGACGTGATGCAGAAACAACCCGGACGGCTTACGTTTGGCGGAATTCTGTTGACGATGCACGATCCTCGCTTCGAGTTAACCCATGAGGTGGACAACGAAGTTCGGGATTTCTTTGGCGATATTGTTTTTGATACAGTGATTCCACGTGACATCGCGATCAGCGAGGCACCGAGCCATGGACAAAGCGTCCTGGCTTACGCTCCTCGTTCGAGAGGCACGCGGGCTTATATTGAACTTTGCATGGAGGTACTTGAACGTGACTAAAGATCGACGACTGGGACGCGGATTGGCTGCTCTGCTTGGAACGCAATTGGACGAGGGGGCGGCGAGCGATGCCACCTACCCGCTTGCAAACGCGTCCCACGGCTCGCAAGCGGGGTTTGAAACCCAAGAAAAACTGGATGTGCCTGCAGGGCGTAACGAAGCCATCCGGCAATTGGCGAGTGAGGCGCGAGCTGCGCAGCCTCGGACCAGCGTCTCGCCCATTTCGGTCCCAGTCGCAACAACTTTGACCGAAAGCGATCAGAATGCGTCGTCGACCACGACCCTCGACATCCCTGTTGGACAGATCGATGCAAACCCATTCCAGCCTCGCCGCCAATTCAACCCGTCCGAAATCGAGTCACTGGCGGAATCGCTCAAAGAGCACAAGCAACTTCAGCCGATCTTGGTGCGACGTGTTGGCGAACGATTTCAGTTAATCAGTGGCGAACGACGTTTGCGGGCTACCGTATTCGCAGGAATCCCGTCGATTCGAGCCGAAGTTAGGATCGCGGATGATCGACTGGTAGCGGAACTTGCGATCATCGAAAACCTGCAGCGAAAAGATCTTAACGCCATCGAAAAGGCGCTGTCGTTCAAAAGATACATTACCGAACACAAATGCACACAAGACGAACTTGCTCAAAGGCTCAAGATCGATCGCAGCACCATTGCCAACATGATGCGGTTGCTTGAACTGCCCGAATCGATCACCGATGCTGTTCAGCGCGACGAGATATCGGCTGGCCACGCCAAGGCACTTCTAAGCCTCGGGAGCATTAAAGAGCAAGCTGCTACGCTCAAGAAGATTCGCGAAGAAGGTTGGAGCGTTCGCGAAACCGAGTCCAAAGTTGCTGAGGCGATTGCGGAATCAGCAGCATCGGAGGACGGATTCCTCGGCGCGATTCCGAGGCGCAAAGCATCCAAGTCGGACCAGCTAGCGTCTCTGGAAAAAGAGATGAAGATGATGCTGGGTACGCGCGTCGACATCAGCCAAACCAGTCGCGGCCGAGGCCGAATCACGATTCACTTTACGAGTATTGAAGAGTTCGACCGCCTGCGACAATTGCTAGCGAACGACGTCAGGCGAAAGGCTGCGTAACGCTCGTCATGCTAAATGAACCAACCCTCCGATGGATCGCATGCGGCATCGTGTTGTTGGTCACCCTACAGTGCTTGACGTCGATCGCCACCGCTCTTCGAGATCGATTGCAGGGATTATTGGTGGCACACGTAAAACGACAGCAAATTGAAGCGAGGAAGCGACAACGCATCACGGAACTTCAAGAATCGATTCGGGCAAAGAAAGCAGCCCGAAAATGCTCGGATGAGAAGAAGGTAGCGTAGGGTCGTTAGATCGACTAAGCACATCCGCACATATGTTTCATATCAACAAGCCGTTGGGCGATGCCCCCGTTCTCCAATTGCGAGGCTCCGCCTCGCTGAAACGCATCCTTAGTTTGTGAACTCAGGAGGCAGGAGCCTCCACACCAATTCGTTCCCAGGCAGAGCCTGGGAACGAGTAGTAAAAAAGGTGACACTCGGAGATTTATTCACCAAACGATTCCTAGTTTGGGAGTCATGGAAATGGCTCTAAATTCCGACGTTTTTTGAAGCACAATCGCTACAGGTGGCACAGTCAACCTCGCTTTCTTAAACAACTGCCATAAATTACCCGGCCTGATCATTTTTCCTATTCAATGCTTCTTGACCAGTCGATCTATGTCGCCTGTCGGGAAGTAGTTTCCTAGCAATCAAAGTCTAGCCGAACCGAACGGTTGGATGCTCCGGTCTCGTCAAGTACGCCCTCGAAATGAATTCGAGGGGACAAGCCGCCCCGAGCAATGTCGAGATGCAATTTTGTAGAGCCGCAACTATACAGAATTGGATTCAAGGCAACGCGAGGGCGTCCATGGACGGGATCGACCAGAGCACAATTGTTGGCAGCCTGTTCGAGGCGTTGCCAGACTTTGAAAGCAACCGAACCTACCACCATATTAAACAACGGAGTGGCGATCAAGCAAAGCATCGTCGCGTCTGATACTAGTGTCCTACGTGGTTTTGCAAACGTTCAAGGAGAATGGTAATGAAAAAGCTTTTGGCTCTTCCAGCAATCGCGGCTATGCTGTCCGCTTTCAACGCTGGTGCTGCTCAAGCTGCTTATAGCGGCGCGATCAGCTACGAAAATTGCGGATGCAACGTCGTTGACTCTTGTGGTCCAACAACTTACACCGTGATGAAAACTGTTAACAAAACCGTCTACGAACCCGAGACAGTTACCGGCACTAAGACCGTTAACCAAGTCGTGTACGAAGACCAGACGGTGAATAAGGTTCGTTACGAACGAGAAACGCTTCAAAAAGAAGTGTCTTATTCGGTCAACGTGCCAGTTCGCGAAACACACACGGGTGTTCGCAATTACACTGTCAAGCGACCTGTCTACGAGACCCGTACCAAGCAAGTTACGTACAACGTATCTCGCCCAGTCTACGAGACTCATAGCAAGGTGATCAACTACACCGTCAACGTTCCAGTTCGCGAAACACACGAGAAAGTGATCAACTACACAGTCAAACGACCTGTGTACGAAACACACTCGAAAGAAGTGAACTACACCGTAATGACACCTGTTCGTGAAACCATCGAAAAGGTTGTTAACTACACCGTGATGAACAAGGTTATGGAAAACCATGACCATATCATCAACTACACGGTTATGGTTCCAGTTACCGAGACCAAAGAACGAACGGTCAACTACACGGTTACCAAACCTGTCAACTACACCAAGACCATCACGGTTAGCGGTGGTAGCTGGCAAACGACTTCGGAAGAAGTTGCTGGTCCAATCGTTCGCAAGACGATTCAAGAACCAGGTACTTGGACATTCGATCCTTCGACTTGCAAAAACGTCTATTGCCCAGGCGCTTGCCGAGTTGAATGCGTTCAATGCCCACCGAAGACGATTTGCAAAAAGGTTTGGGTTCCAAGCTGCGAAACCAAGGAAATCAACTGCGTTAAGTATGAAACCGAATGCTTGACCAAAGTTGTTCCTTACACTGTTACCAAGTGCGTTCCTGAGTGCCGTACAAAGACTGTCACGCACACAACATGCAAGTTGGTTCCAGAATGCCGCAGCAAGACTGTATCCTACACAACGTGCCGTATGGTCCCAGAATGCCGTACCAAGACCGTTAACTATACAACTTGCACAATGGTCTGCGAGCCAAAGAGCAAGGTATGCACCTACACAACATGCCGAATGGTCCCAGAATGCCGTCAAAAGACTGTATGCTACAAGACCTGCCGCATGGTGTGCGAACAAAAAGTCAAGGACGTTTGCTACACAGTTTGCAACACAGTTTGCGAACAAAAGAGCGTTCCTTACACCTACACCACTTGCAAGATGGTAACCGAGTGCCGCACCAAACTTGTTCCTTACACAGTTTGCAAAGCAGTTCCTTACTGCACAACTGTCAAGGTTGCAAAGTGCGTCCAAGTCCAAGTTCCCTACACCTACACACGATGCGTTGCCAGGACTGTCTCCGAAGAAGTCCCAGTAACAGTAACCTGCGGTAACGGTGCTGGAAACGGTAACGGCAACGGTAACTACAACGGTAATGGCAACGGTAACGGCATTGGTTCGGGCAACGGCTTGTTCAATGGTCGCCTCCGAGGCTTGCTCCGTGGTCTGAAGTGCCATGGCGGATGCAACCGCGGCTGCGGTTCAGCAGCATCGGATTGCGGATGCAATGCAGCTCCAGCTTGCGGTTGCTAGTTCCCAATCAATGACGACGAGTCCTAAGTTGAACCCTTCGCGTTGCTGACTGCCACCTCAGCAACGCAATTCGGTGACAGCGAGATGGATGGTCGAGTCGACAAAAAAAAACGGCTGATGCCCCTGTGGCACCAGCCGTTTTTTCGTTTCTGGGGCTTTGTGACAGCTAAGAATTAGGGTTGGATGTAGTGGATCTAGCCCAACGGGCTTTCATAATGTAGCCCTGGGCTGTGATATTGATGCCCCATTAGGGGCGTTGGACGCAAACCCACTACCCTAAAATCAAGCGGTAACCAAGCGCAAGATTGCACAGTGCAACAAAACTTGCAATCCGTGTAACTAGCCGGTCAATTTTCTAGCCCAAATTTGGGATTGAACTTGAAAAGCCTGGGCGAAAAAGCCACACTTATTTCTCATAGGACCGTACACTGAAAAGGGAAATTCTTTAGGGCAACTCGCTCGGTTTACAGAAACGAAGTTAACGATGGCACGCAGAAATCGAGTTCAGAGGTCGTTCGAGACCTTGGAAAGACGACAGTTGTGTGCAGCCGATTGGCAAAACGCAGTGAATCGTCTCGACGTAAACGCGTCCGGATTCGTAGAACCGCTGGATGCACTGATCGTGATCAACGATCTCAATCAAAATGGGACTCGCGCACTCCCGAGCAAGCCCGTCAACTACGCGGGTCCAATGATCGATGTCAATGGGGACGGTAGCCTGAGTCCGCTCGACGCATTGATTGTGATCAATTCCATGAATCGAGTATCCGTCGGATCGATTGCCCCAGCCGTTCGATTGCCAAATCAAGATGGCGAGGTGGTCGACTTGAGTTCGTTCCTTGGAAAGAGAGCGGTGGTGCTTTACTTTTATCCGAAAGACAACACACCCGGATGCACCGTTGAGGCTTTGGACTTCAGCAACCGCAAGTCTCAAATCGAATCATTAGGGGCCGAAGTTATTGGCGTCAGTTTGGACAATGTGAAGTCACACAATGACTTTTCTGCGACCCATACTCTCAATTTTGATATCCTCGCAGATACCGATCGAAAGGTGACCACGGCCTATGGTGCCCTTAACGAAATCAACAACACTCCGATCGCGAAACGCACGACGTTTATCATTGGTGTTGACGGAACGGTTAAAAAAATCTTTACCGATGTCGACGTTTTGATCCATGGCGAAGAAGTTGTCGCTGCCCTCCAAGCAGGTATTCTCAACTAGCAAGTTCTTGATCGCTTTCTTAATGTGCTCGCTTTGCCGCCAACCTAGCTCATGCAATTCTTCAGCGATGGATTTGCTCAGCGGAATGACTTTGCGCACTCCATCCCAAATTAAACCGCAATCAGTTGGGTAATGAATATCCGTTTCAATGACGAATGAGTCTGCACGGGTAGCGCCCAACGGCTAATTGGGTTGAAAAACAGTTGCGGATGTGCCTAGTAGCAGCGAGCCAACAATGCCAGGGAAAGCCAGCTGCTGTAATACAAGTTGCGTAGTTTGAGCGAAGCAGTTACAACGAAGAAAGTGTCGCGAAGGATAGTGCTCTGCAGGGGGTGCAACCCGAGCGTTGTGGTGCCTAAAGTCGTGAAGGGAAGCGGCGTTTTTCGCAGGACAATCCCATCCCATTACGATTTTGGCTTATGCGATCATCCTTCGCCGCACGACGCGGTAAAATCCATGAGCAGGATGCGTTTGCACTGCGGTAGCATTGCGTTAGCCTAGTGTGGAAGATTCCTTTTGCCCGTGAACCAAGACATCCCAAGAGGGCGAGGAGAGCCATGATCGGAAATGTGTTTAACTCCCAATGAATAATTCTACGCCTCGTCCTTTTACCCATTTGCATTGCCATAGTCACTACAGCTTGCTGGATGGTGCAAGCCCGATTGGCAAGCTCCTTCAGCGGGCTAAGTCGCATGGGATGTCCGCTCTTGCGATTACCGATCACGGCAATTTGCACGGTTCACTCGAGTTCTATCGCAAGGCCAAAGAACTAAGTATCAATCCCATTCTGGGCTATGAGGCCTATGTTGCGCCTGGTAGTCGATTCGAACGAGATGCTGCCTCCTCCAAGGAAGCTGCGTACCATTTGACACTGCTTGCAAAAAACCGAACGGGATTCAAGAATCTGATTCGTCTTGCTTCGATCGCTAGCCTGGAAGGCTTCTACTTTAAGCCGCGCATCGACAAACAAGTTCTGGAGGCTCACAGCGAAGGAATCATCTGTCTCAGTGGATGTGTCTCTAGTGAATTCTCGCGAGCTATTCTCAAGGGCTACGACACCGACACCGCCATCCAGGAAGCCATGGAAGTCACACAGTGGTTTGAGAAAACGTTCGGGGATCGATTTTTCATCGAGATCATGAACAACAAACTCGAAATTCAACGCCAACAGATGGCCGGGGCAATCGAAGTTGCAAATCGAGTTGGCATCCCATTGGTCGCAACCAGTGACGCTCATTACGTCGATCGCGAAGATGCGGACGTTCAAGATGTTTTGCTTTGCATTAGCACGGGCAAGTTTCGAACGGACCGAAACCGCATGCAAATGGAAGGGACCGAATTCTACCTCCGTTCGCAGGAAGAAATGTACTCGCATTTTCCTGGCCACGCCGATGCGGTTGCCCGATCGCAGGAGATTGCGAACTCGGTTGATATCGATCTAGATCTTGGATCCCGCAATTTCCCATCCTACACGATCCCGGAGAAACTGACCGCAGACGAATACCTGCGGAAACTTTGCATGGAAGGGCTACTTGCTCGATACGCGAAGAATCCGGAAATGCTTGTTGACGGAAAATTGGTTCAGGTGGTTCTGGATCGATTGGATCGTGAGCTTGGTGTCATTCAAAAGCTAGGTTTTTCTAACTATTTTCTCATCGTTTGGGACTTCGTCCGCTACGCTCGCGAAATCAATGTTCCCGCTACGGCTCGGGGGAGCGGGGTAGGTGCACTGGTTTGTTATGCGCTTTACTTGTCCCACGTTTGCCCGATGAAATACGATTTGCTGTTCGAACGATTTCTCGACGAAAGCCGTTTGGAAGCGCCTGATATCGATATTGATTTTTGCCAAGAGCGACGAGGCGAGATCATTCGATACGTCAAAGAAAAATATGGCGAAGCGAACGTCGCCCAAATTGGAACGTTTGGAACGCTCAAAGCCCGCGGCGCCATCAAGGACGTCGGCCGTACTCTCGGCTTGCCATTAAACCGTGTCGCCGAAGTTAGCGAAATGGTTCCAGACGATCCGAAGATCACCATCAAGGACGCGCTTGAGCAAAGTGAGGATCTTAGAAAACTTTACGATAACGATCCGGACATTCACGAGCTGATTGACTTCGCGAGCAAATTGGAAGGAATGGCTCGCAACATCGGAACCCACGCTGCCGCCGTGGTCATCGCGGACAAACCGCTGACCGAGTACGTGCCTCTCATGCGTGTCTCTGGAAAAGAGGACATCATCACACAATGGTCGATGGGTGACGTCGAAGCGGCAGGCCTTCTCAAGATGGACTTCTTGGGGCTTCGCAACTTGACCATTCTGTCGAAATCGGTGGACATCATCGAGCAGACGACCGGCGAGCGTATCGACCCGCTCGATTTCCCGCTCGACGATGTTGCCACATTCGATTTGCTAAAACGGGGTGAAACAAAGGGCGTGTTCCAACTGGAGAGTGGCGGTATTCGTGATTTGCTTCAACGCATGAAACCGGACCATTTTCACGACATCATCGCTACGAACGCACTCTACCGACCTGGTCCACTCGAAGGTGGGATGGTAGACGACTACGTTGCCATCAAGCACAAGAAGAAAGTCGCCGTCTACCTGCATCCTGTCATTGAAGAGATTCTTGAAGAGACCAACGGAGTGATGGTTTACCAAGAGCAGGTCATGCGGATCCTGAACCGACTAGGGGGAATCGAGCTTGCCAAAGCGTATACGTGCATTAAGGCGATCAGCAAAAAGAAAGAGTCCTTGATCGCGGCCAACGCAGAAAAGTTCTTGGGAGGCTGTCAAGAGAAGGGGCTTAGCAAGAAGGAAGCCGAAGACTTCTGGAATATGATTCTAAAGTTCGCTGGATATGGATTCAACAAGAGCCACTCGACGGCCTACGCGCTGCTGGCATATCAGACTGCGTACCTCAAAGCGCACTACAAAGTTGAGTTCATGGCGGCGCTGTTGACCGGCGATATTCCAAATCGCAACTTTAAGCGCAAGGATGGATTGGTCGAGCACTTAGAAGATTGTCAACGGATGAACATCCCGGTCGAATCACCCAATGTGAATACTTGTCGATCTGATTTTAGTGTCGCCGATGGCAAGATCTTTTTCGGGCTCTCGGCCATCAAGGGATGTGGCGGTTCGGCAGCGGAAGCGATTGCGGCCCAACGGATGAAAAACGGGCCTTTCCGAGATATCTTTGATTTTTGCGAACGAGTTGATGTCAGTCAATGCGGTCGAGCCACGATCGAGGCGTTGATTCGCGCCGGGGGAATGGATTGCTTTGGGGCTCGTCGATCGCAATTGATGGCGGTCTTGGAGAAAGCACTGCAAGGCGGCGCTTCGAAACTCAAGGATCGCAAAAGTGGTCAAATGAGCCTATTCGATGACTTTGAGGAAGTCATTGAGGACACCAAAATCGTACTGCCAGATATTCCGGAGTTTCCAGAAAAGGAACTCCTGAGCATGGAAAAAGAGGTATTGGGCTACTACCTGACAGCCCACCCTTTGTCCGCGTACGAGAAGTCGCTCAAAGCGTTTTGTTCCCACACTTCGTCGACCATAAAACTATGCAAGAACCGCGACGAAGTGCTGATGGGCGGAATGATCTCCTCGATCAAGATAGCACACACCAAAAACCCAAAGCCTGGGCAATCCTCGAAGTACGCGAATTTTGATTTGGAGGACATGGACGGCTTTGTTCGAAGTATTTGTTGGCCTGACGGGATGGAGAAATACGGCGATATGATCCAGCCAGATTCCGTGGTATTGGTTCGAGGCAAAGTCGACAAACGCGGAGAAGACGAAGTCAACTTCATCGTGGACGAAATGATACCGATCGCGGAGGCGGACACCAAATTTACGACCGGTATCCACATCATGTATGACCAGGACAAACACAAACCAGAGCTCATCAACAAAATTCGCGAAGTGTTACGTGGATATCCAGGTCCTCGCGATGTATTGTTTGCTATCCGACTAGAAACAGGTGAGACCGTGCACGTCAAGTCGTCCAAGCAGCGTGTCGTAATCAGTCCAGAACTGAGGGCGCGTTTAAACGATTTGTTGGGCGAAGACAGTCATAAACTGCTAATGACGAAACCTAAGATGAAGAGCGGTGGCAATGGTGACAAGTACCCTGTCCGGGCAAAGCGAGATTGATCCAAGCTTGAGATCTAGCCCTCATCTTTACCCACAATTCGCAGCACGCCAGACTCGAAATCCCAATGAATTTGCGTGATCCCAGCGCTTTTTCTCCCCCTCGCCCCGTTTCGGGGAGAGGGGGTCGGGGGGTGCGGGGTAGAGCCCTGACGTGGTAGCCTCCGGTTCACTTATTTGTTTGCGCTTCTGAAACGCAGCTAGACATTGAATTCACGATCAAAACACAGTGCAAAACCCCTCACCCCCAACCCCTCTCCCCGAGTACAGGGCGAGGGGAGCAAGATCAAAAGATGTGGGTTAAGATGAGGATCTTGCCCTGGGCTTTAATGTTGATGCCCCATTCGGGGCGTTGGACGCGTGTTGAAATTTAGTTCAATTGTTTTGATCGTCGTTTTCGATCGCCGCCTCTTGCACTTGGGTGATCGCTCAGCTTGGAAATACGAAGCTGCCTGCCTACCACCCACGCACGACCCAAGACCTTGAAGACTTCGCGGGGCATCCCAGATGGCAGATCCACGGTACTGAACTCATCGAAAATTGCGATTTGACCGATATGCGAGGCTTCCAGGCCTGCTTCGTTGGCAATGGCACCAACAAGATTACCTGGACGCACTCCATGTGCTCGGCCAACTTCCACTCGAAATCGTTCCATTTCGATGCCTGGTTCATTACTACCGTTGGAATGGGGAGCAACGCTTCTGTCTTGGCTGTAGGAACCGCTGGCAGGTTGGCGAGCACCCCGATCCTCGCGTTGCGGTCGATCCTCTCTCTGAGGCCTGTCATCGCGTTGGGGTCTGTCATCGCGTGATCCTCGCGAATCACGGCTTTCGCGTCTACCTTCGGCTTCGCCTCGGGGCGGTTCGTCCGTAAAAACATCGCGACGACGACCACGCTTGTCGGGTTCATCGACCAAGAATGGCTTACCACCTTGAATGATCATGGCCAGGGCGGATGCAAGCTTCGTTGCGGGCAATTCCGTTTCCGCCATGCATTGTTCGATCAGCTTTTCAAACATGCCGAACTGCGAACTTGGCTTTTCGTTTTCGGAACACATGCTGACCATACGGCTCTTGAATCGGCTAACCCGCATCTCATTGATTTCTTTGGCGGTCGGAATAGCCATCGGCTGGATCATTTCGCCAGCAGCCCGATCGATCTCTCGCAAGAAACCGCGTTGACGTGGAGCTATAAACACGATCGCTTCACCACTTCGCCCTGCACGTCCAGTCCGGCCAATGCGGTGAACGTACGCTTCGGAGTCGATGGGCAAGTCATAGTTGATCACGTGCGTGATCCGTTGGACGTCCAGTCCGCGTGCTGCGACGTCGGTTGCCACCAGAATATTGAAGACACCTTGCTTAAGTTGTTCGACGGTTCGTTCGCGTTGAGCTTGGGCGATGTCTCCATTGAGCGCAACGGATGTGTGCCCCATCTTGGTCAAGTTATCTGCGAGTTCCACGGTTGCCAATCGGGTCTTTACGAAGATGATCATGCCTTCGTGATCTTCTGCTTCAAGGATTCGGAGCAGGGCTTCGAACTTGCTGCGATGCTCGACCAATACGAAGCGTTGTCGAATGGTTTCGGCGGATCTCAATTGGGAGTCGATAGCGATGACATGCGGGTTCTTCAGGTGTTTATCGGCGATTTCACGAATCGCTTGTGGCATGGTGGCGGAGAACAGTGCAACTTGGCGATTGGATGGCGTTTGCTCCAGTACCCATTGGACATCGTCCACAAATCCCATGCGCAACATTTCGTCGGCTTCGTCTAGCACCAAGCATTGCAAGGTGTCGACTCGCAATCGATTTTCGCGCATGTGATCCATAACACGTCCCGGTGTTCCGACGACGACGTGAATGCCACGTTGCAACGCATGAATCTGGGTCGCATACGCTTGTCCGCCATAAATTGGGGCGACCCGCAAACCACGCATGTGTTGAGCGTACCGCTGAAACGATTCGGATACTTGAATAGCAAGCTCACGCGTTGGCGTCAGAACGAGAACTTGGGTAGCTGGATTGTTGACATCGATTCGGCTTAACAGGGGCAGGGCGAATGCAGCCGTTTTACCAGTGCCTGTTTGAGCTTGGCCCAAAACATCGCGGCCGTCCAGCATTGCGGGGATGGTCGCCGCTTGGATTGCAGTCGGGAATTCGTAACCCGACGACAGAAGTGCGCGGCAGATTTCCTCCGGCAATTTCAGATCGGAAAACCGAATCCGTCCGTCGTCGATTAGATCAACATTCTCGTTGGTGTTGGATTCACTATCCGAGCCAAGGTCCGGTTCAGCATCGTCCGAAACGTTCTTGGGTGCACGGATCTTGGCCGATGGAACAGTCGATACGATAGGTGCATGAACGGTAGGTGCATGAACAATAGGTGCATGAACAATAGTTGCATGAACGGTTGGTGCCTGATCGTCATCAACAATCGATTCACTCGCGAGTAGTTCACTAGCGAGTCGATTTAGTTCGGCATGATCGGGCATGCCAGAGTGGTTCGAGTGCGTAGAAATAGCGATCTTCGGCTCTTGTGAGCTCATAGGTTCCTCAAATTAACAAAGGGATCAAATCCAAATCTCCAGCCACTGCACAGCACTGAGCCGATACAGAAACAAAGGAAAGTCTGGTTCGATTCAACCCTCGTCGGGAAACCCAATTCGATTCGCGGACGCTGCTGAAATAATGAAACCTGCTTTCCAAGCTGTTTATCTTCAGAAATAATAGCGAGCTACGCCGAATTCAGTAGGGTGAAAATGAAAAAAACAGAAGAAGCGATCCTTCGAAAAGGCTGTTTCGATTGCCGAAAAGACTTGATTTATCTCCCAATCTATCGCCATAATGCCCCATCGATTTCAAAGTGTGAAGGGAGCCAATGGGTGCAGAACTCCCTTTGAGCCCCCGGAAGGTTTTGGATCGTGGAATAACGAGAGTCCTTAAATGACGAATTCGCTCAATCACACGGCGCATCAAGATGAGCAAGTTTGTGGAGAGTCCGCTCCCCCAGAAAAAAATCTCGAAGTTCAATTTGTTCCGAGAGTTCGGTTCCTCGAAGGTACGGTGATTTGGATTGAGCAAGATAGCACCGCGAAACCGGACGAGTAT
>CAMBSL010000018.1 GCA_945870455.1 Pirellula staleyi DSM 6068
TCTACGGTGTAGTCGCGTTCAAGCGTGGTCGAAAGACGGCTCAATTCGTCTTCGTCCAGATCCCTCGCTTGTTTCGTCGGATTGATTTTGGTCTTGACGCATGCCTCACGCGCAACGACCGGCCCAACGCCATAGAGATACTGAAGCGAATAGATGACTTGCTTGTCATTCGGAATATCGACACCAAGAAGACGCGGCATGCTTGCCTACTCCTAAACCTTTTTCTGCCTTGACTTTATGCAAAGTTGCTCGCAGCCGAATTCGCCCGTGAAAGAGCGATAAACCACGACATCCCATTTGGGAAGCCCCACAGTGTAGCGAAGGATTGCCGTATCCTGCAAGGCTTAATTATCGCGTTTGGCACGCTTTTTTCCCTCCGCCAACCTAAATTCGAGCCCCATTTGTGAATTTGTAGCGATTCGTTGCGTCCTACCGGGGTCGACGCTCGGCCATTTCGCGATCCGCTCCTCCCGTAATTGCCTCGCTTACGCGTCGGGTTACCACCGTGGTCGATGCTTGGCCATTTCGCGATCCGCCACGGTTATGATGGAGTGCACTAGGATGGGGTTTGGTACCTCTTAGCGACGAATGACTTAGCGACAAATGACTTTGCGACAAAGGACTTAGCGACAAAGGACAAATGATAATTCAACCGTATTTGGGAAAGTGGTGGCACAGAGACGATGTGTCCGACCGAATCGTATGCGATCTGTGCCCGCGTCAATGCACTCTGAAGGAAGGGGATCGCGGTTTCTGCTTTGTTCGAAAAATCGAGGGAAACCAGATGGTTCTCGATACGTACGGACGCAGCACGGGTTTTTGTATCGACCCGATCGAAAAGAAGCCACTCAACCATTTCTATCCGGGCACCAGCGTATTGTCGTTCGGCACAGCAGGTTGCAATCTAGGCTGCCAGTTTTGCCAAAACTGGGATATCTCGAAATCGAGAGAGGTTGCTAAGTTGAGCTCCATTGCGGAGCCTGAACTGATTGCACACGCGGCCAACGAACTCGGATGCAAGAGTGTCGCTTTTACCTACAACGATCCGGTCGTCTGGGCGGAGTACGCCATCGATACCGCCAAGGCTTGTCGCGCGATTGGGATCAAGAGTGTTGCGGTAACGGCAGGCTATATGTCTCCAGAAGCGCGTCGTGAATTCTATGTTCACATGGATGCAGCCAATGTGGATCTCAAAGCCTTTACAGAGGATTTCTATCGCAAGATCACCTATTCTCGCCTGGAACCCGTTCTCGATACGCTTCGTTACCTGAAACACGAAACGGATGTTTGGTTCGAAATCACCAATCTCATTATTCCCAATGGCAACGACTCGCCGGAAGAGCTCACTCGGATGTGCGACTGGATCCTCAAGGAGCTTGGCCCAGACGTCCCAGTCCATTTCTCCGCGTTTCATCCAGATTTTCGAATGAAGGATCGGCCGCCAACACAGCATGAGACGTTGCTCAAGGCGCATGAGATCGCCAAACGATCCGGTCTTCGGTACCCCTTTGTTGGCAACGTGCATGATGTTGCGCACAGTTCGACATACTGTTGGTCCTGTTCCGCCCTTTTGATCGAGCGCGATTGGTATGAACTTGGGAAATATGAGATCCTTGGTAATTTGTGCGGCCTGTGCGGTGCCGAACAAGCCGGTAGATTCGATCATTCGCCTGGTGACTGGGGACGCAAGCGACAACCCGTAAACTTAGACTCTTTTAAGCAATCCATTCAACCTGCCGTTTTCCATCAGGTATCATTGCCGATATTGCAACTGCAAGCCCAGCGACCGCCCGTTTCATCTAGCGAGGAAGCCATGACAAGTCCTATTCTTACTGCTCCGGTAAAGCTTGCTATGCTCAAATTCGATGAGCTTAGCGATGAGCAGAATCGGTCAATCCACCGCGCGACTCAACTCGCAGTCCTAGCGGCAACATGCGGACGCAACGTTTCGAAGGACTGGCTCGATGTGCTGGGTCCTCTCGCAGAACTACATGTCATGGGAATGTTCACGACGCTCCGCCGAGGCAAACAACTTAGGGGTTGTTGTGGTTTCCTTGGTCGCCCAACGGCTCTGAAAGATGCCATTCTCCATACGGCACTTCGCACAGCTCGCGAGGACGACAGGATGGCTGCCATTTCAACTGCCGAAATCAAATATTTGTCGCTGGATGTATCGTTGCTCGCTTCCCCGATCAGGCTAACAGTTGCTGCCGATGCGCGATTGGATCACGTAATCGTTGGCAAGCACGGACTCCGGATCACGCTGGGCGAACAGAGCGGATTGCTTTTGCCGAGCGTGTCCGTTGAGCAAAACTGGACTGCCGAGGAGTTTCTCAAGGGAGTCTGTCGCAAAGCAGGGCTGCCAGAGTCCGCGTGGACGAACAACGAAGCAATCCTCGAGACGTTCGAGGGACTTGGTATCGAAGGAGAAATCGAACCATCGAATTTGCCGTCGGAGCTTCCCGTGAAAACGCCTCCGGGAGATATCGAAAGTCTCAAACGACTCAAGCAGGTTGCGACCTCCAACTTGATCGCTTTCGCAAGGGGAGCAACCCCCAGCTATTATGCCCTGGATTCCATGGAGGGGAATGTCAACGGCATCGTGTTGACTCTGATTGACACGTCCAACCAAATACCGCTGGCTCATTGGATCAAAACGTCGTTGCGCCCTGGAATGGCTCTGCAATCGAGCTTGTTCGAGCTTTGCCAAGCAGCATCCGAGGTTCTCACCAAGGCAAGATTTCAACAAGCAACCGATATCGAGCTAGCGATCACCATCTTGTACGATCCTATCCACCATGGGACGCTCCAGGTTGACGATTGGGATGGCAACCAATTACATCACACATTAAAGACCTGCTCACTGGATGGGATAAGCTCTTCGAATCGGGCGATCGTGACGTCCTGCGGCGACTTCGCCGCCGTTGCTTTCGATGCGGAAAAGTCAATAGAATCGTTGCTAAACGAAGCATCTGGTTCCGTCAGGCTGCGTCGAAATCCAATCGGCGTGTATTCGATGACATGTATCTCCACCGCAAGTTCGCTGTTGGCGAGCAATACTTCGTTTCCCATGAGCCAAGACGACGTTCGACCACCTGCCGTCGCGGAAGGTTTTTATCCATCTAAAGTGGAATCCCGCCGCGCGCTTGTTGCGGAACTCAAAGGGAACACTCCAGCAGACATCAAGCCAAAGCCTGCGCTCGCACTTATGACGCCGCACGCAGGACTTCGATTCAGCGGACAGGTTGCCATGAACGCGTGGAGCAGTGTTGAATTACCATCGACCTTGTTGATCATCGGCCCAAAGCACACTACGTTTGGTCGAGATTGGTCGGTTTCGCCTTCGCAAGCCTGGGAATTGCCCGGTGGAGATAGGTGGGAAACGGACAAAGACCTTGCCCAAAAAATAGTGGACAAAGTGGACGGGATGGAGCTCGACTTGGCCTCCCACGCACGGGAACACGGAGTCGAAATCCAACTACCCATTCTCGAGTCGCTAACTCCCGCAGATGCGAGGCCTAAGCTGGTGGCGATCGCGATCAAGAACGCATCGATCGAGGAAGTGATGCAAGCCGCAGAGCAGCTTGCCAATGTACTTCGCGAGTTGCCGAACCGCCCTTTGTTGGTGATATCCAGCGACATGAACCACTACGAACCGGAAGCAGAGAATCGAAGGCGCGATCGATTGGCGCTCGACGCAATGTTGACTGGCGACCCGTCGCATTTAATTAAAACATGCCGTGAGAATTTTATCAGCATGTGCGGACTGGTTCCGGCCGCGATCGTAATGCAGACCTTGATCAACCTTGGCGAAACATTCAAGGTTGAGGAAATCTGTTACGACAACAGTGCGTCGCGGGGCAACCCAGATCGAGTGGTCGGGTATGCGGGCGTCGTTTTCCGTGCAACCTAGAATTGCCTTAGTTCTTTTCGTTTTCAGACCGTTTACTCAAATGGAGTTGGAGATAGTTTGCTCGCTCGATGTTTCGGTCCGTGACACTTAATTTTCGACCGCACAGCTTTTGAAGGTGAGCGGGTTGCGTATGGATGAACAACTTATTGACGGTGGGAATTTTGACATCCTCGATCAAACCAAGATTCACTCCCATGCGGACTTTGCTCAGGTAGTGCATAGTCTCTTCGCTGCTAATTTTTTTGGCTGTGCACAAGATACCCAACGCCCGACTCACGTTGTCATGCAAATCCTGTCGACTCTCGCTCACCAAAAAATCGCGAGCCCTGCGTTCGTATTCGATTAACCTCGGGACCACTTCTTGAACTTTCGCAACCAACCCCAATTCGCTTTTACCCAAGGTCGTTTGGTTGCTGATTTGATAGAAGTCACCCATAAACTGAGAGCCTTCGCCAAACAAGCCACGCACGGCAACGTTGATCTTGTTCAAAGCACGAAAAACCTTGTCTATCTGCTTGGTCGTGACCAAAGCGGGCAAGTGTAGCATCACACTTACTCGCAATCCAGTTCCGACATTGGTGGGACAAGCGGTCAGATAGCCAAGTCGCTTTGTGAACGCATAGGTGAGTTTGCTCTCCAATTGATCGTCGAGTTGATCCATTCGTTTCCAGGCTGATTCCAGATCCAGCCCGCTCTGCATCACTTGCAATCGCAAATGGTCCTCTTCATTGACCATGATGCTGAAGCGTTCTTTTGGGTCCAATATGACTGCCCGAGCGCCTTGGCTTTCGTTGAGTTCATGACTAATGAGTTGGCGCTCCATCAAGAATTGTCGATCCAAGTCGCCTAACTTCGCGACGTCGACGTATTCCGTGTCGGCCGATAGCGGCAACGAGTCTAATGCCCGGTGCACTGCGGTCGCAACGGCTGTGCGGTCCTTGGGGGTGCATTTGCGGATGAATGGAAACTCTGCCAAATTGCGAGCAAGGCGAATGCGACTACTCATGACAATGTCCGATTCCGGACCGTGCCCTCGCATCCATTCACTGCTTTGATTTGCTAAGTCCTCAAGTTTCACGGTGGATTGTTTCGTTTGCTAATTGGGTCGGTGTAGGGTTGAAGTTTGTCATTGCCGAGTGCAGGCTGATGGCCAGCCGCAAATCAAACGATCGGCGGCTCAGCTTGAAAAGTATCGTCCTCTTCGTCTTCATCATCAACATCTTCGTCCAGGGCGTCGTCGGTCCAGGATGATTCGTCGTCCGATTCGATGCTTGAAATTTTGTCTCGCAAGCGGCTGGCGGTCTCGTAATCTTCCCTTGTGATCGCCTCTTTCATTTCGCTTTTGAGTTGCATCAGACGGTGCTGACGTTCGGGAGAACCGCTTTGATTGGTCGGAACTTTGCCGGTATGAGCCAGTGCACCATGAATATTGACCAGCAGCGGCTCTAGCTCGTCCTCGAAGGCCACGTAGTCGTAGGCACATCCCAATCGGCCCCCTTTTCGGAAGTCGGCGAAAGAAATGCCACAAATTGGACAGGTTTTTTTGTCTGAAATCGCCAGATCTTCAGCCACTTTTTCCATTTTCAACTGTTTTGCCAACAAACTCGCGAGCGCGGATGCAGGCGTGGCGGTTCCATCGGCGGACAGAAAAGTTCGAGCATGCTCTTCGCACAAATGCAAGACGGTGGGCCCGCTGGGTTCGGTCAACTCAGTAATGTGAAATGTGGCTGGCTTTTCGCAGTGTTGGCACTTCATCGTGGAATTCTCTCACGTGATGGTTCGCGGTAAACTCTTTCACTGGTAGTATAGGCATGTTGAGCCGATCCGGCGATGCGGCTAGGCCGATGATTCTAACGCAATTGAAAGTTAACTCCTTAGAATGAGTGCACTTCCTCATTTTGAAAAATACCAAGAGCTGGCAGCAGCATTTGACCTTGTGCCAGTTTACCGCCGTCTGTTGAGCGATCATTTGACGCCGGTTTCTGCCTTTCGACTTCTCGATGACGGCCATAGTCCGGCTTGTCTCTTCGAAAGTGTGGTCGGAGGTGAAAAGATCGGTCGCTACAGTTTTATCGCCATCGGGCCCCGTTCACGGGTCCTGGCGTATCGAAATGAAGTTCAGTGGCACCACGACGGCTGCGTAACAACGCAAACCGTGGAGGACCCGCTGAATTTCTTGCGCAAAAAACTCGGCAAATTGTCGGTTGCAAGCTATCCCGAACTACCCCCATTTGTAGGCGGAGCCATCGGCTACGCGGGTTACGACGTAGTCCGATACGTGGAAAAGCTTCCGAATGCTCCAGAGGACGATCGGCAGTTGCCGGACCTAGATTTCGGTTTCTACGATTTATTGGTTGTTTTCGACAATGTCAACAAGACAGTTATGGTTTTGAACTTGGTGGCTGGAGCGAAGGATGTCCCGAGCGAAACAACGTATCGCGAAGCGGTCGAACGCCTCGACTCCGTGACCGAACGCCTTAGTCGCCCCCTCAACCCACTCCCTGCAGCCGACATTACCCTCGGGATTCCGCCGACACTGCAACCAAAATCGAACTTCACCCGCGAAGGATTTGAGTCGGCGGTTGAAAAATGCCGCGAATACATCCAAGCTGGCGACGTGTTTCAAGTCGTACTGAGTCAACGATTTGAAATTGATTGCGATTGCGAACCCCTTGAGATCTACCGATCACTGCGTGTGATCAACCCAAGTCCTTTCATGTTTCTCGTTCGAACTTCGCATTGTACGCTCGTCGGCAGCAGCCCTGAGGTCATGTCGCGGGTAGTCGATCGCGTGGCAACCGTTCGACCATTGGCCGGCACTCGCCCTCGCGGCAAGAACGCGGACGAAGACGAAAGGCTTTCGAAAGAGTTGCTAGCGGATCCAAAGGAACGCGCCGAGCATGTGATGCTGGTCGATTTGGGACGCAACGACATTGGAAGAGTCGCAAAATTCGGTTCGGTAAAACTTAGCGATTTGATGATGGTCGAACACTACTCGCATGTAATGCATATTTCGTCCAGCGTTACGGGTGAATTGCGAGACGAAATGGACGCGATGGATGCTTTTAAGGCTTGTATGCCGGCAGGGACAGTCAGCGGCGCCCCGAAAGTGCGCGCGATGGAAATCATCGACGAATTGGAACCAACGCGTCGTGGGCCCTATGCGGGCGCGGTCGGTTACTTTGACTATCGAGGCAACATGGATACTTGCATTACGTTGCGGACCATGGTCGTCTGCAACGGCAAAGTCTATATCCAAGCAGGTGCAGGTTTGGTTGCCGACAGCGACCCTGCGAGCGAGTATGAAGAGACCTTCAATAAAGCCAAGGCATTGCTGAGTTCGGTCGAAGCGACCATGACGAGACTAGAACCCAAAACCCTCCCCGATGTGCATTAAAGTGGTGGGGTACGCAAACAAGCTGCGACCCAGCTCGCATCCATAACACCGCGGTTGGTCAGAAAGCCGTGATCTAGGATTGGAAGTGTTGGCAATACACTCTTTCTTATCTATGCAGTATTGACGATCTTTGCCAGCCTGGTTGTTGCGTTGGGGCTCGGTCAAAGGCCTTGGGCAATGAATCGTCGTTGGGGGCTGTCGGTGGCCTTTGCATTAGTGCTTGGTCGTAATGACGGCACTTTGGGTGGTTTGGCTATGTTTTTGTCCCGAAAATTGCTTCGGTTGCTTACGTTGTCCAATTTGAATCACCGTTGACTTTCAATGGTAGATCTAGCTACTATCGCGAACGATAAGATCTTACTGGACTCCATCGACCGCATTTCGCAACGAAAAGCGGCGGAAATGATTTTATTCGTTTATTCCCTTTTTCTGAGCTTGTTACCAATTTGTGTTCTAGACCGGAATCTCCATGAAACTCAAACAAAGGTTGAAGAGGTGGCAAAGGAAAATCCTGGCGCCTTTCGATTCAAGGCTAAGGAAACTGAAGTTTTCCTTAGAACGATTTGTGATCAAGACGGTCACCAAACATGGATTGGTTTCTCAACCACCAAGTATTTCGCAAGTGCAGCATATTCCAGCGACTTTAAATGAAACAGGAGGCTCTGTAATTCACGTGGTCGAGCCGAGCAAACAGCTTTTAGCCCTATTAAAGACAATTCAAAGATCAAAATGCGATTGCCAAGGTCGCTCATCTTTTAAGGGGATACCTCTTGGCAACGGAATGTTGTTGGTAGAGCATCCACATGCGGGATTTATGTATGCCGACACGGCGAACGTCGCTCTTTTGCCTAACCTGGTGATGGGTGACTACCAAACAGACATATCGATAGCATTAGAAAGATCGGTTAAACCTGGGGACCTCGTATTGCACATCGGCGCAAAGCAAGGGTATCACCTGTTGACCCTCGCACACTTGGTCGGACCACGGGGGCATGTTGTTTCTTTCGAAAGCTCGTCTGATCATTTAGCACTTTCCCTAAACGTAACAGCTCATTCTTTAGTTGCTCAAGTTTCCGTGTGCGATCATGAGTCTGAAGCCCTTGAATTAACGAAGAAAAAACGCAATACCGCAGCTGCCATTGTTTTCTTTGTAGAGGACGAAGCTAGCTTAAATGAGTGCGTGGAGCAAACTTTCCTGGAGACAGTCTCGGATTCAATCAACACAACCATTGTGATTGGGAGCCAGATTATTTCGGGCAAAGAGTTTGCTACTAAAATGCGTTGCCAAACGTCGAACAATCCAGTGAACCGGGCAGCCGCCTAGAGAGGTAACACCATGGACGTTTATGTCGACGCAAGGTGCTTGCAAGACGAGAATTATGCATTTCGGGGAGTAGGCTTTCACAGTGCAGGCCTGCTTTCGTCCGCGAAGGACTACCTGCCGACGGATGCCAACTTAATTGGCCTAGTCGATCCTGAAATGCATGAGCTCCATCCGAGCTTCTTGCCTCTTTTCGACTCGATTGAAACGGTCTTCGCTCCAAGGAGGCCTTATGCGCCAGCCGCGTTCCTACAGTTGTCTCCCATGACCCATGACCCTATGCGAGTCGCACGGTTACTCAGCAGACAAAGTATTGTTAGCGCCGCCATCGTATACGACTTTATTCCGTACGACGTTCCGGAACGCTATCTAGCCAATTGCGTAGTGGCTGAGCAATACGCCACCCAACTATCTTGGCTTCCAGCGTTCGACATGTTCTTTCCGATTAGCGTTTATTCCGGTCGGAGACTGCAAGAGATATTGGACATCCCGACAAACAGAATCCATACAACGGGCGTTGCTCTTCGAAATGAATTTGAGCATGTGACCAAGAATTCGGGACTCAACAGATCGACGCATTCGAAGATCAATCTGCCAGAGAAATTCGTGGTTTGCGTTGCCGGTGCCGACCGTCGTAAAAATGTCGAGTTATTGCTTGAGTCGCATGCAAAACTTCCTGCTTCCTGCTCGGAACTTCACTTGGTTATTGTTGGGAAATATAGCGATAGCCACATCCAAGCTTTAGAGTGCATTTACAAACAATCTGGAGGAGCACCTCGCAAACTACATTTCCTGCAAAATCTATCGGATCTTGATCTAAGCGTGGTCTATCGTCAGGCGATACTATCGGTTTGTGCATCGCAAATGGAAGGCTTCTCGTTGCCAGTCATCGAAGCGATCGCTTGCGAATGCCCTGTCCTGGTTTCGGACAACGCCGCACATTTGGAATTGGTTAACAATCCGAATGCAATCTTTGGAACCGAAGACGCAAAACGATTGGCCGATCTCATTGCCAAAACCGCAACAAACGACGGTTCTCGAAATGACTTACTTGTCGCACAGGCGAGCGTTGCATCGCGTTTCACGGCCGAAAAGGTGTCGGGGCTATTCTGGAAACCAATCTGCAATGCTATTCGCAGAACCACTGCCAAGCAGAGATTCGCATCACGTCATACAATGAGAAACAGACCGCGTATTGCGATCGTTTCCCCCTTTGCTCCCGAGCAGTCGGGAGTTGCGGACTATACTCGCAGCACAGTCGAAGAGCTCGGGAAAATTGCCGATGTGGACGTCTACACAGATGCTCCAAAACCAGCACATGTCGAAGAAGTCAAGAATTTTTTTCCAATAAGTGAGCTTCCGTTTACTTCAGGGCAATATGACAACACCTTGACGGTAGTTGGAAACTCCCATTTTCACACTAAGATAATTAATCTCCAAAGGAAGTTTGGTGGGCCTTGCTTGATCCACGACAATCGATTGGCGGAGCTTTACAATTGGTGGAAAGGTACTGACTATCTCGTCGCCATGGCAACGAAGCGACTTGGCAGAAAGGTGAACGGCGCCGAAGTCCAGCATTGGATTGCGAACCCTGGTAAATTACCCAGTATGTTTTTTTGTGAGTTGATGGATTCGTCGACACCGTTAATTGTTCATTCTCGTGGAATCCAGGCGCAAAGCGTCAAAGAATACGGGATCAAACCCGCATACTTGCCGTTCTGTTGCTATCGCGAATTCGACGTCGAACAGCTTTCGAGGGATGGGCGACAAGCCGCCCGCAGCCGACTGGGTATTCCAAGCGACCAAACTATGATCATTAGTTTGGGAGTTGTTTCGTGGACGAAAGGCCCCGAACAGTGCATCCAGGCTATTCAACTTTTGAATGAAAGCGGTCACAAAGCACATCTATACTTCGTAGGATCGTCTGGTTCGATGAGGGAGACGATGATGACCTATGCGGGCTCTTTGAAGATTGATTCGCAAATTCATTTTTGCAACGACTGGATTAGCGACGATAATTACAAGGACTACATTTTTGCCGCAGACGCAGCCATTCAACTCCGGAATCACTTTTTTGGCGGTCTCTCGGGAGCATTGATGGATTGCATCTCTTCTGGATTACCGACCGTTGCGAACGACGATTTGGCAGGGGCATTGAGTGCACCGGAGTATGTTCATCGCATTTCAGATGCTTTGAAATGCGATGACGTTCACCAAGCTCTCCTGCAAATACTCACCCCTGACTTTACTGTGAACCGATTGAGCGGGACACGACAAACTTACTTGGAAGAGCATAACTTTAAGCATTATTCCAGAGAGTTGCTCGATGTACTTGGTGTTGCCAGCGCCGACGCTCGCAGACTGCAAATAAACCAGTTCGATACTCATCCCCAACTGACTGGCGTTTAAGCACCACGCTCAAATGGGTCAGTCCCATCAACATTCCCGTCGCATCATAGAACCTAAGCAGCCACTCCATGTCACGTAGACTATTTATCGACCACACCCATACAACTCAGTACGGTTTTCAAACGGGTGTCCAGCGAGTCGTGCGCAAAATCTGTGAGCATGCTCAGTCCAGTGCCGAGGGTTACTTTGACGAAGTGATCCCCGTCATGTTGAATGAAGGTAGGTTCGTTTCAAGCGGCAAAAGCAAATTGACCTCCTCGGCAACGCAACGAGTGAAGGAAAAGCGAATGGATGCAAGTAGTCCGCGCAATTGGATCCAGTCGATTAAGCATTGGCTTCGCAGCAATCATAACCCCAACTCTCAATTGACGAGCGATGTGCAAGCTACGAGTCTATGTGAGTTCGTCAGTGAAAAGGACACCTTGCTGCTTCCCGATGCCTACTGGGCATTGCCCCACGTATGGCCGGCAGTAAAACGTTTCCGAAATGCCGGCGGACGGACTGCCATTGTCATCTACGATCTCATTCCACACATGCACAGTTCTATTTATGGTCAAGAAGGAGCAAACGGATTTAGGGCCTACATACAAGCAGCCTTTGAACACGCAGATAGTTTCTATGCAATCTCGCGAACCGTGCGTGACCAACTCGTCCTCGAACTTCCGAAAATCACTGGAGTTCCAATCGGTGATCTCTTGATTGATTACTTTGGCTTGGGTGCAGAATTTACAGACCCGGAAGGCTTAGTGCAAAGTGAGGTGCGAAATATCTTTTGCGATAATGAATATTCTCGACCATTGCTTATGGTGGGAACGATCGAAGCGCGAAAGAACCACAATTTCGTGATCGATACGATGGAGAGCTTATGGATAGATGCACCGGAACGATGCCTTTGCATTGTAGGACGCCCCGGATGGAAAGGAGAGCAAGTCATCGCACGAATGAAGACACACCCACGCTTCGGGAAACAACTTCATTGGATTGACAATGCCTCGGATGCAGATCTGTTGCATTGCTACAAACATGCCAAGGGTGTGGTTTTTTCATCGATTGCTGAAGGCTTTGGGTTACCGATCGTCGAATCGCTTTGGCATCGTTGCCGCACTTTTGTAAGCGATATTCCAATCCATCGCGAAGTAGGTAAAAACCAATGTCATTATTTCGATTTAAACGAAAAAGACTCTCTTCTCATATTGCTCCGCCAATTCGAAAAAACAGACCATCAAAACAGTCTTGTTGTGGGCCCACAAGACCATCCGCCAACGACCTGGAACGAATCGGTTGCCGGTTTGGTCCGAAAGATTCACCTCTCCAAATCGAGTCCATCGATTGTCACCGGCCGACACAATCATAATATGGCCGCCTAAAAAAACGTTGGTCCATCCAAAAATCTCTTGAGTAACGGATGATCGAATGGCTTTGAAATAAATAGAACGCTACGTGCGGAATGCTCGCGAATGGGTGGTTAAAGGTACGCCGAAGTTTCCTGACACAAATCACCTCTTGCATCTCACACTAGACACTAGAGCGAGCGTTTAGGGCTGCTCCAAAAGTGTTAAAGCACTTGGTCAGCGTTGGGCATTCAGGTACGTGGTTTTTGACTGGATCTAACAAGCGTATGAATCTGTAAAGCTCCACACTGGCGTTGAGTGTTACTCCCCCAACCGATCTGCCATCCATCGCTCGCTAGATTGCAGACACGGCAGGACATATGCCTGAAATTGAAAGTGATTTCGCCAATGGGATCTTTTCGGGCCAGAATCTAGAGCATTTGTTGCCCGAAGATTTATGTGGTTTCTTTTTGGCAAGCTTTCGAATCCTAAAGAAAAGTGGATTACTGATTATCGAAGGCCCCGACAATCGTCCAATTTCCGGCGATCCGAGCCCGATCAAATCGGTACCTTTTGGCAAGTACTGCTTTGCCGCCGCGAGAAGAGTTGATGCATGGATTCCTACCCCTCGAAATGCAAAACGCGGATCTTGCAGACATCGAATGTCGGCGTATAGGTTCATCGGTTTTCTCGCTATGCGGCGGAGGTAAAGGGGATCGCGCTCGCCTTCGAGATTTTTCCCACAAACCCCTCGATGGATACGACTCGGGCACCATCGACGATGGTTGCGAGTGATATTGACCTTCAGGAATTCCGTGAGGCTTCTTGCAGTCAGCGGATCCAGTTGAGTTCCCTCGGATACAAAAACGATACAGTTCTTACCCGGAGGGGTGAGCAGAGTGAGACTCTGACAGGTGCGAATCTCATGTCCAACTAGGGTGACTTGCGATTCTAACCTATGAGACTCACCATTCTGTCTCAGCGTACCGAGTTCGTCGTTTGTTTCGAATGCGACCAGGAGTCCCGTTGGACCAAGCAGATGTGATTGCGTTATCAAATGATAACTTTGCTGTGCACCGAAGTGCACCGCGACGTCACCCACACCCACGGAGCGTTCAAGTGCAACCGTCGTGTTTTCTTAGTAGTTTCTCATCACAAGTCGCGGCAACTGAACTACATTTGACGCGTTCGCATACATGGTTCCGACGTGTGGATGACCGACCAACACCATGCCATCCCTAATTGCAATCGCTTGAAACGACGTGCGAGGATCGGGATTTTTGGCTTTGGCTGGCTTTTGAGAATGCAAGCATGAGATTGCTCAATTCCATACTTAAGATACCTACTCCATCGGATGAACGGATTCCCATCATACCACCGTCCGTGCTCCGAATGCTTTTTTCCGAGCACGCAATTCCATGCTCAGCCGTCGTTTTGAGCACAAATTTCTCCGTTTTAAGTTTGACTCGTTTCCAGCGAGAATCGAACGGCGCTAACCGTTTTGTTGGCACCTTTTTGGTGAATCTCTTCACTTGCATTACACGCTGTCGTTTTTACGCCGCAACGCGACCGGTTGTTTTCTGTGCTGCACTGCCGTATACGATTTCAAGATTAGGAAGCGGAAAAATTAGGTTTCCGCCAGACGCGAGGTATCCTTGCTCTCGTTTCAAGATATTCTCTCGAAAATGCCACGGCAAAACGATCATGTAGTCAGGATTCCCGGCTTTGATATCCGACTCGGATGAGATGGGAATGTAGTTGAATGGCGTAAAAGCTCCGAATTTTTCTTCGTTCACTTCTGCAATACCACGTAGTTGTTTGGTGGTAACATCGCAAAATTGAAGGACCACGTTTCCTTTGGTGGACGCACCGTAACCACAAACATCGTTGCCCGAAGCATTCAGTTTAAGCAATAGGCTTTTGAGCTCGTCTCGAAGTCGGAATACTCGTTCGCGGAATCGATCGTAAACAGCCCAATCGTTGTACCCATCTAATTGCTCCCGCTTTAACAGTTCTTGGACAACACGTTCGTTCGCAACATGTTTCGAACTCGATTTTGCGACCGTCACGCAGAAACTGCCCCCGTTGACGTCGTTCAGCTCGACATCAAGTATTTTGAAGCCGATTTGATCTGTCATCCATTGGATTTGCTTGAGAGCATAGTAGCTGACATGCTCATGGCAAACGGTATCATAGGCATTTCGTTCTATCATGAGCGGCAAATAGCTCTGCTCGAATACCCAGATACCTTCGTCGTCCAGACAATCCCATACTTGCTGCATAAAGCTGGTGGGATCATCCAGATCATAAAACATGGCGATCGAGGAAACGATTTTGGCTTTTTCTTGACCGAAGTGCTTTGTGAACGCATCCGCATTGAAAAAATCAGGAATGAGTTGGACGTAGCTCGGATAGTATTCTTTGAACTTGAGGCCACTCGGATCCATACCAATCAGCCGGAAACCGTTGTCTCCGTATGCGCGTAGCGTCGTTGAATCGTTGCTACCGATATCAAGTACAATGTCATCAGGCTGAAGCTCAACACGAGACCGAGCCTCTCTGACGCGCCCTTGTAGATGCTTTACCATCGACGCGTTTAAGCCGGATCGGTACCCGTAGTTCTCTCCGTACATTTGGTCGGCGGGGAAAGAATGATTGAGCTGCACCAAACCACAGCCATTAGCGCATTTGACCAGTTGCAGTGGGCCGATTGGAACCGCTTGGAATTTTGACTTTGGGAAAACTCCCGTCAACGCTTGATCGCCTAGGTGCAATATTTCGACCAGGTTATTGCATCCACAAATCCTGCAATTGTCAATCTTTTCGTGCATCTCGCCACTCCTTTGGCTTGTTGAACTCGAGCGGTCTGATCCCTTCAGACCGTGCGAAGCGGGTAAGGTAGTCATGGCAAGAAGTTCGGGTCAATGGCAATTGGGCAGTTTGCTCACATGTAAGTCTTGGATCAGCCGATAGGCAACTAGCGACTGTGTCCAATTCGAAATCCGGGGCTGGTTTCCAGGTTTCCACGCTATTGCAATCGAAGTGCTCAATCCGCTATCACACTTGCGCCAGCGTTTTGCCGTGCATTAAGTTTGGCAAGTTAGGGCGACGATTTTCTTGGAAGGATCGATTCGATGACCAAAAATGCTCTGATCACAGGTGTAACCGGACAGGATGGATACTATTTGGCGAGACTACTCTCGTCCCGAGGATATCGTGTGTTTGGACAGTCGCGAAACCTGACCAAGGCGAGATCCTATCTAGGCGAGCTTCCCATTACGCTGATCTCTTTCGACCTTCTGTCCGCAGACGCATGGTCCGAAAGCATCGGAGATTATCGGCTTGATGAGATCTATCACCTGGCGGGAGTTAGCTTTGTACCTACCAGTTGGGCGAACCCTGCCGAAACGATTGCCGCCAATCTCGAAGTAACCGCTCAACTTTTGGAAGCGATTCGCCTTTCTTCGGTCCCTCCAAGGCTTGTCTATGCTTGTTCAAGTGAGATCTTCGGCCAGCCAACCCTTTCGCCTCAAAACGAAGAAACGTCTTTTAGGCCTCTTAATCCATATGGAATCACCAAAGCCGCATCCTTTGGAATGATTGAGAGCTATAGGAAACGTTATGGATTGTTTGCATGCAGCGGGATTCTTTTTAATCACGAATCACCGATGCGATCACCAAGCTTCGTCACTCGAAAAATCACGAAGGCGGCTGCAGCCATCTCGCTAGGAATCCAGGATCGTTTAGCTCTGGGAAATTTGGATGTTTCACGCGACTGGGGCTTCGCCGCTGACTATGTCGATTGCATGCATAGAATGCTCCAAGCTGAGGCAGCGGAAGACTTCGTCATCGGCTCCGGATGCCTTACGAGTTTGGAGTTCGTCGTGGAATCGGCATTTAAACGAGTTGGGTTGAACTGGCAGGACTGGGTATCGCTTGATCCCAGCTTTGCTCGTCCAAATGACTCTCGTTCGCTTGTTGCAGATGCTTCAAAAGCGGAGGAAAAACTAGGATGGCGGTCCTCTACCACCGTCGAAGAACTCATCGAGATGATGGTTGACCATGACCTTCAATTACTCCAAGTCGACGAACGCAAGGCGGCGTAGCGACAATCGCATGGGTGCATGACTATTGAGCTTGACGTAGCGTCCGCAAATCGAGAAATAGTGTGCTAACGCATCGCATGCAAAGAATTAGTGAGAGGCAATCGGTGCTCGATTCGAAATCGGGTTTCTAAAAACCTTTTTAACCGTCCGCAGATCAAAACCAACGGGATTGACATGATCAGTTACGCTCAGAACCGTGAGGACGTACTGCTGAATCGATTCTTTCATGGCGATGCGCCGCAGGTCTACGTCGACGTTGGTGCAGGGCACCCCGTATTTCATTCCGTTACCAAACATTTCTACGATATGGGTTGGAGCGGTCTGAATGTTGAACCTCGACGTTCGTTATTCGAGCAACTCTGCGTATCTAGACCAAGAGACGTCAATATAAATTGCGCTGTCACGGATACTGCCGGCGAAATGGTATTTTTCGAAATTCAAGTCGCAGCGGATAAGAGCGAAGACAACGGGGGACTTTCAACGCTCGATAGGCATCTGGCCGACAACTACAAGAGTCTAGGGTATGTTGTCGAAGAGCACGTGTTGCAAGTCAATTCGCTCTCTCAACTCCTAGCAGATGCGGACATCCGCAACATCGGTTTTCTCAAAATTGATGTCGAAGGTTTTGAGATGAACGTGATTCAATCCGTCGACTGGCTTAGGTGGCGACCGCGGGTTGTTGTTACTGAGAGTACAAAACCAACGACCAGCGCCGTTTGCGATGCGCAGGCGAGGCTGTTCCTGAGGCAACAAAACTATTTGGATGTTTTTTTCGACGGCCTCAATCGATACTACGTTCGCCAAGAGGACGCCGATCGTGCCGATCGACTTCGAGTTCCAGCAAATGTTTTGGATGCGTTCGTGACTCACGAAACAATTCAGTTATACGACGAGAACCAACGATTACGAGACTTGGTTGCGCAAACGAACGGTCCGTCTTTCGATGAAATGAAACGGCTTCTCACACAAAACCAAAAGCTTACGGAATATTGTGCCGCGATAAGTAAGCAACTGTCGATCCATCGAGCGACGTCGCAACGAAGAACCATGCGTGGCCGGTGGCAGCAGGCGAGTCATCAAGTTCAGAATTATTTCAATAGCAAACTCGAATCAAATCGAAATACGGCCTAGGGCAAAGCTCAGAATTCCCAAATCATCGGGATTTTCGAGCATTCGAGCTACCTTGGTATTGACTCGCGGACTACGGAAAAGTTATCGATTCTCTTGGCTTGGGAGAGCCCGTATGACCCATTTTCATTACCGAACGGAATCAAGAACCATGAAGAAACTTTATTGGATACCGCTTGCCGCTACCGCCGCACTCGTCTCGGGCTGTGGATCGAATCCACCAACGGCAAGCAAGGACTCACCTGCGACAAACGGATCGACCGCAAGCAATAGTTTGCCAGCCCAACCGCGAACTGGGACTACCTCCCAGCTTCCGACCGAACCGAAAGAGGTGGTTCGATTGTTTCTAGATAGCATGCGACAGGGGAACGGAACGCAACTTGCGGCTCTCTTGTCAACCGCAGCCCGCGAGGAGATCACTCGCAAAAAGCTTGAAATCGATCCTCTCGGGTCGCCGTTGGCTACGTTTCAAATCGGCGAAACGGGAATACATCCGGAGCAACCGGATTCTATGCTTGTTTCCACGGTGTGGTCCGAGCCATCGCAAAACGGCCAGCCAGAAGCGAATCTCGATGTTGTTTGGGGACTGCGAAAGGAAGCCACAGGTTGGCGGATCTGCGAAATGGCGGTCGATCCGATGAACGGCGAAGACGTTCAAATAGTCAACTTTGAGCATCTTGAGCCTGAGCAGCCTGCACCGCAAGAACAGCGAGTCGCATCCTTGCCGAACGCTCCTGCGAGCTTTCCCGCTCCTGCAAATGGACAACAATTTCAGCAACCGCCGCAACAGCAACCGCCGATGCAACAATTCCAGCCTCCGAATCAGCCACAATTCCCACAGCAACCAGGCGCGTTCCCAGCCTCCGGCAATCCAACGGCGGGCTACCCTCCATCGAATCTACCCGCCGGCAATGCTCCCACGAATGGATTTCAACCAAATGCCTTACCGGCGATCGTTCCATCCTCTGGGCAATTGCCACCTGCTCAACCAAGTAACGGCTTTACGCTTCCACCTGCGAACGGAGCGTTGCCGCCAGCCAATTATTCTGGGAACTTTCCGACAAATCAGACTCCTTACACAACGCCAAAGTGATTTAGGTGGTCTGGCGAACACCCAATCGCACACCCTTTTTCATCGGAACGGATTGCCAGCGTATCGGAACAATCCGTCCGTTGAGTGCCCGATAAATGCAGAGAAACCGGAGTGCTAGTGCCAAGCGAAAAGGCCGCGTTGCTTCCAAATTTTGGAACACCTAGCCCCGTACTCCGTAAAAATCCATCTTTCTTGCAACTATTTGGGCATGTAAGTCCTCGGTATAGCCCTTCAAGGCTTGAC
The DNA here is from genome assembly GCA_945870455.1 of Pirellula staleyi DSM 6068. GTDB lineage: Bacteria > Planctomycetota > Planctomycetia > Pirellulales > Pirellulaceae > JBKCUI01. Next base: position 18,942 of record CAMBSL010000018.1, read on the forward strand.
CTATTTTGCTAGAATCCTCTATCTTTGGCACCCCGCCGAAATCGTTTTGGCGATCGACTACTTTTCCAACTTATTTTGATTTGAATTTGCTGACGGGAGCACCCTGCTATGGCTTCTATTGAGGAACGGGTCATCGACATCGTTGCCGAACAACTTGGTGTCGAAAAAGACAAGATCGGTAGAGACACTCACTTCGTGAACGATCTTGGAGCCGACTCGTTGGATACGGTCGAATTGGTAATGGAACTCGAAGAAGAGTTTGACATTAGCATTCCGGAAGAAGCGGCTGAAAAAATCCAGCGTGTGGGTGAAGCGGTTGATTACATAGAAAAGCAACAAGCTTAATCGTTCTCTATCAAGGATCGTTTTCGGTCAAAGCATGAAACGTCGCGTCGTGGTGACGGGGCTGGGTTGCGTTACGCCCCTGTCTTGTCAAGTTGAACAGCTCTGGCAGTCCATCTTGGACGGCAAGAGCGGCATTCATCCTCTTACGGTAATCGACACAACGCATCACAAGGTGCGTTTCGGTGGAGATGTTTCCAATTTCAACCCAGGGGATACCGTAGACGCAAAAGAAGCGAAGCGATTGGATCGCTTTACACTCTTCTCGATGTTTGCTGGTTTTCATGCCATTCGTGACTCTGGCCTAGATTTCGAGAAAGAGGATCCGTACCGCTGTGGAGCAATCCTCGGTTCCGGTATTGGGGGTCTCAATGAAATCGAAGAACAGATGTTTAAGATGTTCAGCAAGGGACCCGATCGAGTTAGTCCGTTCACAATTCCAAAGATGATGTTGAATGCGGCTGGCGGGAATTTAGCCATCCAATACGGATTGAAAGGCCCTAATTATGCGGTTGCAACGGCGTGTGCTAGTAGCAACAACGCGATGGGTGATGCGCTCAAGGCAATCCAGTACGATGATGCGGAAGTGATGCTAACGGGAGGCACCGAAGCAGCCATAACTGCAATGGGAGTCGCGGGCTTTGCCAACATGAAAGCGCTTTCGACCCGCAATCATGAGCCTGAAAAAGCGAGTCGACCGTTCGACAGCGATCGGGACGGCTTCGTCTTGAGCGAGGGCTGCGGCGTTCTCGTCTTTGAAGAATACGAACATGCAAGAAAACGTGGAGCCCGAATCTACGGCGAAATCCTTGGATACGGTGGCTCTTGCGATGCTGGCCACATCACCGCCCCTGACGAACAAGGGCGCGGTGCGGGTAGAGCCATGCTCAATGCATTGCGGGATGCGAAACTCGACCCCTCCGAAATCGACTACATCAATGCCCACGGCACCAGCACCCCTCTAGGCGACAAAGCAGAAACGGTTGCAGTCAAATCGGTTTTCGGTGAGTCTGCAAAGACGGTTTCGCTTTCAAGCACGAAGGGACACCTTGGTCATGCCCTGGGGGCGAGTGGTAGCATCGAAATGATATTGTCCATTCTCGCCTGCTATCGCGACATTATTCCACCAACAATCAACTTGGATACGCCCGATCCGAATTGCGATTTGGATTACACCCCCAATCATGCTAAACCTGCGAAAATCAAAATCGCGATGAATAACAGTTTTGGCTTCGGCGGACACAACGCTACGGTCATTTGCGGCAAAGTCCTATAAAACCATTCACCAAGTTAGCTTGATCTGGGTATCGCTCTTCATTCGACTCACCAGACGGCTTGTGACGTTCGGCTATCAAGCTACTGCGACGCGTGGCCGCCCTGCTTGGCGATACGAAGCACTTCTGATAATTGCATATGCCCGTCGTAGAGCGATCGTCCGATAATCGCCCCTGCCGTTTTTTGTCCGATCAAATCGCGCACGTCTTGCAAAGTCGTCACCCCCCCGGAACATAGGACGGGGAATGGACACTTGGATTGAATCTCAGCTAACGATTGAAAGTTGGGGCCAGCCATCATTCCATCCTTTGCGATATCGGTGTAGACAACGGCCGCGCATTGGCCTGTGTGTTGTGCGATCTGGTCGACAAGTTCGATTGCTGGCGTCTGCGATGTCTCCAGCCAGCCCGCCGTTGCGACCATTCCGTTCAGCGCATCTAGTCCAAGCACAAGATGGCCAGGATAGCGTTCGCACATCGCGCCAAACCAAGCCGGTTCTCGGAGAGCTGCCGTTCCAACCACCAATCGCGAAAGACCTAAATGCAATAAGCGTATGATGGTGGCTTCGTTTCGGACACCGCCACCCAATTGGATTTTTTTGCCGAATGACGCGGCAACAATTTCGCGGATAGAATGTTCGTTAACGATGCTTCCGGACTTCGCACCATCCAAATCGACGCAATGCAAGAACTCAGAGCCAGCATCAAACCAACGTCTCGCAACTTCTGCCGGATTGGAGCTGAAAACGGTGTCACGGTTGTAGTCGCCTTGCTGAAGCCGCACGCACTTTCCACCCAGTAAATCAATCGCGGGCCAAATTTCCACTGTTTTCTCTCTAAAAATGTTGAAGCACAAAGAGCCGTATGGGTCGCTTACTTCTTTGGTTTTGCGACCATGCGTGCTGTTGTATTCGGCAGTTTCCCTTGTTCGACTTCACGCACAGTCACGTGGCGACCGTGCTGCGGAGGCACTAGGCGATGCAAAATAACAGGAAGGGCGTTTGTGTGAACCACCACCTCGCGTCCGTTGTGAATCTGAGTGAACTGCTTTGCACTCGCTCGCTCGAAAGTGGCAAACGACATTAGTACTGTTATGGCGACCGCAATGAATTTGATGGTTGTATTGATTTTCATAATATCCTGTCCTTTGCTGGTAGATTTGTGCTTTCGCGACTTCGGCTCCAAGTATAACTCACAGAAAAAGAAAGCGGCGAGAAATTTGCAGATCCCCATCACGAGGAATGAGTTTGGCGTTTATTCCGATTGAGGAGCAGCAGACGCAATTCATTGACGATTTCATTATTAATAGCGCTTGAGTTGTTGTCGCATTTGGATGAACCTGGAACGCGAGAGTCCATGCAACAAATCGTTCACTTGAGAAGTCCTATGCATTCTGGTTGGCTGGTTGAAACGGCAAGTCTATGGGGCTATCACGGGTCGACTCTGGTTTGCCAGCGTCAAAGCTTGCCCGTCGAGGCTGTGAATGAGTACTGGATCCGAAATCGAGTTCGATTTGATGGTTGGAATTCAATGCTTACTCGATATCGAACTCAAACGCTTTTACTCAGTATTGCTGGACGCATTCGAGCCTGGAAGAAACTCAGGAGCCTGATCGAAGAGATTCTGCTGTCCGAACCTCTCGCTCGCGTCTGCGTGGCCGTTGCAGCGCAGCTCGAAGAACGACAAGTAGACTGCGACTCACGAGCCATTCTCCACAACGTGTTCACGACTCATTGCGAAGTTCGAAACCGGTGCCTCAAAATCATTCTTCAGGGAGTAGACAGTGGGATAGCAGAAGCCGCCGAATTGAACCGGCTACGCCATTACCTTGAGCACTGGACGGATTTGCTCCTTGGGTACTTCGCGCATTCCAGTTTTGCTGCCAACTATGCCTTCTCAAGCTCGCGCATGGAAGAGTTCTCGAACGACTTCAGTCAGCCTAAGCTCGGTTCACAATCGCAAATGGTCTGGTCGCTGCAGCTCGCAAGTTGTCGCAATTGGCTCGACACACATTGCATTCAATCTCCGATCTCGCCCCGAATGAACCAGAGCATTTGTGAGGCTGCAATGGGTATGATTCACTCGCAAGCCTTTGATTCTCTTGGTTGCATGCGATCTCGGCTTATCCAAACCATCGAATACGGTATCCAGCATGCAGAGGAAACCATTGCAAGCCTGGAATCGAATGATTGGGAATCCCTGTCAAAAGTTTTATCGGTTGGCTCGAATCCTAAACCCATGCGGTTTTCGTGTTGAGTGTTTCAAGGAGATGTTTTTTCGCAACACTTTTTCAGGCTGTAGCGATTCTGACAGCCATGATGACCTGACGTGAATTGGATGGTTTCGCTCTCAAGGATAATCACCCGAAATCGGCAAAATCGATTTGACTGTTACAAGTTGTGACCAAGACTTGCGGGTCCGAGCTTTCGGGCGATTCGATTTAAGTTTCCCAGACGCATTTATTCGATGCGAATCAGCTGAAGAGCGAGAGACATACTATGAAGGTATTAGTAGCCGACGATTCCGGTATCATGCGCAAGATCATCATCCGCTCGCTAAAGGCAGTCGGAGTCTCCGACATTGTCGAAGTAGCCAATGGACAAGAAGCCATTGATGCATACAAAGTCTCGCCCGTGGATCTTATCCTAACAGATTGGAATATGCCAGAAAAGAGCGGACTGGAGGTGGTCACCGAAATCCGCGCTCTGGGATCCCAAGTGCCGATCATCATGGTCACCACCGGAGCACAAAAGGGACAGTGGATCTCCGCGATCCGAGCTGGTGTTGACGATTACCTGATCAAGCCATTCGAAGCCGATGATTTGCGAGCCAAGCTCAACAAGTTCGTACCTGTTTAGCTAAAGTTATCAGCCGCCCACGTCGTTTGCACGTCGGTCTTCGAGAGCTTCGTCCCATAGAGATTTAGCATCTTGTTGGAGTCTTGCACCGACTTGAGTAATGACGTTCATGCACAAAAAATTCGCCCCTCGCGCAGCCAAAGCTGGCGAATAGCCGTGCGTGATACCGTACAAAAAAGCGCCCGCGAACATGTCCCCCGCCCCCGTCAAATCCTTGGGATGGCAAGCGAACGCAGGTACGTGTGTCTCCTCGCCATGAAACCGAACAAATGCTCCGTGCGGTCCGTCCGTTACGATGCAGTTTGGAACAAGAGTCTTTAAAGCGTCAAAGGCGGCCTCGCTGCTGCTTGCCTTTGTCACCGCGAGAGACTCAGGTGCGTTGCAGAATAGTAAGTCGCTTTGACCGAGTGCCTCATGAAACGCATCCCCGAAGACTTCCGGCACAAACGCATCAGAGCAAGTCAATGCGATCTTGGTTCCAGATGCTTTCGCTGCTTGTATTGCTTCTCGTATCGCATGCTGGCCCGTTGCAGGGTTTGCAAACACATACCCTTCGATGAATAACCAGGTCGAATTTGCAATGCGTTTCTGATCGATATGGCGGGCCGCAAGATGACTTGAAACGGCCAGGCAGGTCCGCATGGTTCGCTCCGCATCCGGCGTAATCAATGCCAAGCAGGTTCCGGTCGTTTCGCCATAAATAACCGGATTCCCTATGTTGATCTTGAGAGCGTTGAATTCTTCTGCGTAGTGCAGTCCGTACCGATCGTCGCCGACACAACCGATAAACGCGGCTCGACCGCCCAGTTGCGACAACCCGATAATGGAGTTTGCAACCGACCCACCGCTGACCAATCTCAATTCCTCGTTTCGCTGGGCAAATTGCGATAGCAGAGCGTGCTGCTCGTCCGCTTCCATGAGTCGCATCGTTCCTCGTTCGAAGCCAAGGGACCCAAATTCCGATTCGTCTAACTCCAAGAAAATGTCGACGATCGCATTCCCTAACCCACAAACGTCATAGTCTCGCATCGCCGGAGAACTTCTTTCTTGATCTCGATGTTGGTATAAATAAACTGCCCTGCGTTTCCGAAATTCTAGTCCAGTTTGCCCAAGTCGGTAGCCCAACATGACATCAATCCCTAAATCTTGGCTTTTGGGTCATCGCATGTTCGACCTTTCGGGCCGCCGGGCGATCGTCACTGGAGGGTCTCGCGGACTGGGAACGGCCATGGCAACGGCCCTGTCAAGTTGTGGTGCCGATGTCATTATCACCGCCCGCAATGCAGCCGACGCGCAAGACGTGGCTGCGGCGATTTCGGAAGCGACCAAACGGCGAGTCGCAGGTTTCGAACTGGAAATTCAATCCACGGAATCGATTCCAGCCTTTGTGGACCGCGCTGCGAGTTGGCTCGGCGGAATCGATATTCTGGTGAACAATGCGGGCATCAATATTCGAGGCCCAATCGAATCGCTAACCTTACCTGACTTTCAAAAGGTGATCGATGTGAACGTCATGGGACTCTGGAACTTGACAAAGCACGTGGTGCCATGGATGAAACGTCAAGCGTTTGGGCGGATCATCAACATGGCGAGCACGCTCGGTACGGTTGGACTTGCGAATCGAACTCCTTATGCAAGCAGCAAAGGTGCCGTGGTTCAGTTGACACGAGCACTCGCGATCGAACTTGCGAAAGACGGAATCACCGTCAATGCAATTTGCCCGGGACCATTCCTGACCCCAATGAATGAACCGATCGCAAACACCGAAGACGCCAAACGCAACATAGTAGGAGCAACTGCCATGGAACGTTGGGGCCAACTCGACGAAATCCAAGGCCCCGTCGTCTTCCTCGCGAGCACGGCAAGCAGCTACTGCACAGGAAGTTTGCTGACAGTCGACGGAGGTTGGACCGCACGTTAAATCTCATGCGATGGTCAACTCACTTGGCCATCGCCACCGATGGCCAGTCCATCGCCACCGATGGCCAGTCCATCGCCATCGATGGCCGCAAGCTCACCCTCGCGTGCTCTATGCCCAAGCAAACGCGAGCTAGATGATCCACCTAGGCACACACCCGGCAGGTGCGCAGCATTTCCCTCATTCAGATCCAAAAGCCCTAATTCAGATCCAAAAGAGAGTGAATTTGCTCAATGTCAGTTGCGGATGCGGCTGTCATCCACCATAGCTGCCCTGGGCGGGGGAGGCAGAACGAGTTGGTTGGGGGATGGCTCGATGCGTGCCGCCAACGCTCTTATTTCTTGAAGCGTTTGCTGGAATTCCGGCAATGCGCGGAGCTCAGCAAGTTGCGGATTGGTCTCCACCCTCTCGTAGCGAATGAGAACGCTATGGACGTCTGCGTCCGTAATGCGCCTCCCTGAAAACCAGTCTGGCGGAAGTGCCAAATACTGTTTCCATTGCTCATCGACTCGTGCTTGTAACAAACCGACAGCGTTGGCAAGGTTCAAAGCGATTGGATCAACCGACGTTGCATTTGAACTCGTTTGCCCACCGTTTAAACCCGTCGGATTTGGAGTCGGTGGTTCTTGACTGGTTCCTGGTTGTTGAACGGAAGCAAACCGTATGAGTTCATTGACCAACGCTTGTGCCGATTGTGGAACCGTGCCAGCTCCATTCGGTCCCATTTGATAAAAGGCCTGTGTGGCTGGTACATCCAATTGCAATGATGAGCCGCTCAATGAAATGCCCGCAAACAATCCACGGCTGCGCGAATAGGTCAAAATTTCGGCTTGCATGCGTGCGTCTGTAGCGGCGCTTGCGTAGCGTCCCATGGGCCCAGCCGCCGCCGAAGCATCCGCGCCCAGTGTTAACTTTCCCTGTCGAATATTGTCCAAACTTTTAGGCGATCGAAACACCAAAACGAGATCCGTAGCTTGGACACCGATTTGCCAGCCGACGCTCCCTCCGCCCATGGTAATGAACTCGGGCGCCAACCAGCGTCCAGCTTGATCTCGCGCTAAAAGTACTCCTCGGCCGCCGCTAACACCGACGACAAATGCGCCTCGCATGTAATGGGGAATGATGGCAATGCCAGCAGCTTCCGCGAGCAAGCGTTCTGGGATGCGTTCCGCACCCTTTGCCAACTCTTGCAGAACAACGCCGGCTTCATTCACCACGCCAGACTCGGACGCGGTCGGACTAACCCGGGCAGGCACCTGTAGGCCTTGACCGTAGATCGCAATGCTGGGTGCAACCAAGACAAAACATGCAGTTAAAGAGCAGCAACAAAGTCGAAAGCGCATCATCATTCTAAAGCTTTTCCAGTAAGTTCTTATAAGTTCTTAGCAAGACTCAAATTCCGAGTTTCTCCCGCGCGGATGTTAGAGACACACCCGCCTCATCGAAACCCCAATACCGGTTTTTTGCTTGGAAAATCGGAGCAATTTTGGTGAAGTCTGCCTGCACCTTTTTTGAGTAATGGACTTGCGATGACTTCAAAACTTATCTACTCATTCCTTCATTGGGTTTATCCATCCGTATCAAACAAGTGAGGAAGGTAAGCCGACGTCGATTCTAGATGAGCAAAAATGGACGATCGGAATTCCCAGATCGCGAATTGCGATGCCTGAAACAGACGCTTTGATGAAGTTTAACCCGATAGGCAAGGAGGTCTTTGGGTGGCAAAGAAAAAGGCAAAGCCGAAGAGCGGTTGGCGATCGTCGTCGATTTTATGGATGATCATTACCGCCATATCGGGCGGCGGCCTTACCGGCTACGTCAACCCAGAGCTGCCCATCCTTGGGCCAATCGTAAAGAACTTGGTTGCAGCTCGAGCGAGCAACGAATCGGCTGCGCTCACTAGCAATCCCGACGAGCGAGGCGGCTCCTATACGAATGGACAAGTTCTAACCTCCGCCCAAGCAGCACCTGCCTTTGCTGGGCCCGCATTGTCAGGAACTTCGACTGCTCAACCTTCCTACTCTCAACCTGCCTACTCTCAACCTACCTACTCTCAAACTACTTACTCTCAACCTGCCTACCCTCAACCTACCTACCCTCAACCTGCCCACTCTCAACGGCCAAACGACAAGTTGTTGATAGCAACATTCAACATTCAAGTCTTCGGGACGAGCAAGTTGGCAAAACGCGAAGCAATGGCCGTCATCGTGCAAGTTATTCGTCACTTTGACATTGTGGCTATTCAAGAAGTCCGAGCCAAGGAAGACGATATTTTGCCGAGTCTCGTGAACTCGATCAATGCGGACGGCAGTCGGTATGGATATCTAATCGGGCCCCGTTTAGGAAGGTCCGTTAGTACCGAACAATACGCTTTCGTTTATGATACCAACCGAGTTGAGTATGATCCTAGTTCCTTTGGAACAGTCCAAGATCCCAGTGATTTATTGCATCGAGAACCCTTCGTAGCCCGCTTTCGCCCACGCACCGATGCGCCGGAAAGGGCTTTTTCCTTTTGGCTCGTCAATATTCATACAGACCCCGATGAAGTCGCAACAGAGATTGCAGCACTTGCGGATGTCTTTCAATCCATGCGATCTGCGAGGCCAGACGAAGACGATGTGATTCTTCTGGGCGATTTAAACGCCAGCGAAACTCAACTCGGTAAGCTAGGGCAAATTCCCGGTATGCGATGGGTCGTGAGTGGAGCGATGACCAACACGCGACGGACCAAAGCGTATGACAACATTCTCTTTGACGGTCCATCGACGAGTGAATTCACAGGTCGATGGGGGGTATTTGATCTCGAAAAAGCGTTCCGCATTACCACGGATCAGGCTTTGGAAGTCTCGGATCACTTACCGGTATGGGCCGAGTTTGACATTTGGGAATCACCTCAACGGAACCAGTTTTCAGGTAGAAATCCTCAACTGACTCGCTAGTTTTTGCCGTCCGATTTTCTCCGATGGCGAGCGGTAGACAAAAAATGCCAATTATAACCCGATACGTAACGGCTTGTTGCTTTAGTGATGTCGTTATTGGGAAAGGGGTGATAAGACGGAATTCCACGTCCGTCAATAGGGAATTCGACGGACTAGGAAGTCCGTCTTACCATTAAAGCAACAAGCCGGTAAGTGAGGGACCTGCAAAATTGTCCCTCGCTGACGTTTCGGATCGGGATACTGCAAAACCCAAAATAAAATTGGAACTCGTTCTTGCCATCGATTGCAAAGATCGCAACGCGTTACGGCCGCAACGATTAAACCAAAGATCAGCTCCATTTTTCCGGCTCATCTTCCAAAAACTTCCCAGATGATTCGATTTTCCTCAAGTCCGTGCCATATTTTGTTTCCGTTGATGTTGACTGAACAATCATGAAAATATGGAAAGATGATGCGATTTCCAAAATCGTTGGTACTAATTGCAGTTTCGTTGTCATTCTGTGGATGCCGTGTTTTCCGAAACATTGAGCAATGGAAGTGTGATAACATGGGCATGTGTCATTTTGGTACAACCGCCGCGGCTCAGTCGATGGCACCGCCTGCCTCGATCCCATTTCAAAATCCTCCTGCAATTTACCAATCCGCCCCAATGGGAAATTCGGTTCAGGTCTTTCCCCAGAGTTCACCCATGGTTCCTCAAAATTATGGCGTTCCTGCGAACAGTTCCAACTGCCCGCAGTGTCAAAAATAGGTGGCTTCGGATCCAATAGTCGCACCCGATAAATAGGCGTTATGAAGCAAGTCATTGCAGTGATTCGACCGTATTTGGCAGAACGACTGCTTGAAAGCCTACGATTATCCCCGCTGGAAGCCTTGCAAGTGACCGAGGTCAAAGGATTTGGCCGCCAAAAAAGCTATCTCGACCAATACTCGTCTACGGAGTACTCTCTGGCTTTCTTGCCTAAGGTCGAAATAACCTTATACGTTGATGACTTGCGGGTCGAGGAAGTTCTCAAGACGATTGTGGACACTGCGCGGAGTGGCAGAATGGGTGACGGCAAAATCATGGTGCTCGATGTTGGTGAAGGATTTTGAATGGTGACTTTGCATTCCGACCCCGATTCACTTAGACTTTTGAGACGCGATTTTCATCTCAAGTTTGCAAGCGAACAGGTATTCATCGATGCGATTTAAGCAGTTGGACAAGATTACGGAACTTATTCCTGGCAAGAGAATCGTTGCCGTCCGAGAAGTTCATGCAGGCGAGGACTACTTCCGAGACCATTTTCCACTTTTCGCAGTCATGCCAGGCGTGCTGATGCTGGAATCCATATTTCAGGCATCTTGTTGGCTAATCCGCGCGACTGAAAACTTTGAAAACTCCTTGCTAACCCTTCGCGAGGCGAAGAACGTAAAATTTGTCGACTTTATGCAACCTGGGCAAACGTTGGTTATCACTGCTGAGATCGTGAAAATATTCGACGATAGCGTGTCGATCAAAGCGTCTGGAACCAAGGGTGGTGGTGATACTGTGGCTGTTTCGGCGCGACTAACGATTGGCAAAGAAAACTTAAAAACAAAAGATGCCGCGTTGGAGTCGCTGGACGCATTTATGCGAGATTCGATGCGACAAGGCTTAAAGGGACTTCTCAACGACGACTCGGACGCCCAGAGCGATGAGCGTGGATTCAGAGTCCAACTCAACTAACACACTACACGCCCTTCGTTCCTCGACACAGCCGACCAAAGTCAAAGTAGTAGGCAGGTACATTCCATGTGCCGTCCACCTGGAATCCAGGCAAAAGTTTGACTGCGAACGGCACGGCGGAGCTTGCCTGCACCTTTTGTGGGCTGTGTCTTCCTCGGGGTGTGCCACGCAATTTATCGGTAGATTTCAAAATGCAGTTCGCTCAACGCGGACTATCGCAAGCCAGCCAAACCCGTTTTCGAAGTCGTCGTCGTCGAGAATTGATCGAGAAGCTGTTGGTTGGACTGCTTAAATCCGATCAGAGCCGGCTCTTGAAGCAAATGTCCTTTGTTAGCCCTCAAAATGTCGAGCGCCAGAGCCTTGTTTTTTTGCCAATTTCCAAGGGTGAATTTCCGGATGTCGGTGTAGGGCTTATCGACCTTGGCAGCAATTTTCGGAACTAGATGAAATCCATCTCCAGCACGCACCAACGTGAAGTGCATCGTAATGTACAATCCAGCAATACCGACTGCGACTCCGACTGCAAAACTACTTACTCGATTCATCCGTGCTCCACTCCGTTTCGTTGTGATAGGCCTTCCGCAAAACTACTGCTCTGCATCCTCTGTGTCTAGATCAACGCACACATCTTCTTATTCTTCGAACTGATTCTTGGCGAACAATACTAAATGGCAAAACCAGCAATCACTCAGACCCCACAATCCGGTCCTTGGGACTGGAATCTTCCTGAAATATTTATTCGACGATGCCGTGAAAAAGGGGCTGCAACCAAGGTCTCCGATTCGTCGGGCATGAAGCTTAGTGGCAACGACTTGCTCTTGAGAACGTTGGTGTTGAGACGAATCTTTGAGCGAGAGGTTTTAAAACCAGATGAGCGATATGTTGGAGTGCTTTTGCCGCCAACCGTACCTGGAGCGGTTGCCAATTTTGCGCTGGGATTGTCAGGTCGCATCGCGGTTAACTTGAACTACACCGTTAGCGAAGCGATCATCAATCAATGCATCGAGCAGGCAGGGATCAAGAACATCATAACTAGCCGGAAAGTGATGGAAAAACTGGGCATTAAACCAGCCGCCAACTTGATTCATCTTGAGGACATGAAGGAACATGCGACGATCGGTGACAAGCTTGCATGCGGGATGATGGCCAAGTTTTTGCCAAGGATGTTTGTATCGAGATCGCTTGGACTGAATCGGCTAAAGAGCGAAGATCCTTTAACGGTGATCTTTACCTCGGGTTCGACGGGCGCTCCCAAGGGTGTCCCTCTCAGCCTGCTGAATGTTGCCTCGAATATTCAAGGTTTCGACCAATTCATCGGTGTGAAAGGGTCGGATAACTTTTTGGGTATCTTGCCATTCTTTCATTCGTTCGGCTTTACCGTGACGCTTTGGGGAGCCATGACTTTGCCGTCCTCCGCTTGCTATCATTTCAATCCGCTCGAACCACGTCAGATCGGCAAGCTAGTTGAGGCGAACAAGTCGACGGTCGTGTTGGCAACGCCAACATTTCTGCGAACGTACCTTCGTCGCATCGAGCCTGAGCAATTCAAGTCGGTCGAAGTGGTCGTGGTGGGTGCCGAGAAGATGCCTCTGAGTTTAGCGGACGCGTTTGAGCAAAAATTTGGGGTGCGACCGACGGAGGGCTATGGCACGACCGAATTGAGTCCTGTTGCTTCCGTCAATGTACCGCCTTCGCGAGCGAAAACAGCCGATAAAAATGCGGGCTGCCGCGATGGATCTGTCGGCAAACCGATTCCCGGTGTTTCCGCTCGAGTCGTTTCGTTGGACGACGGCAAGCAACTCGATACCAATGTATCAGGGATGATTCAGGTAACCGGTCCAAACGTCATGGCGGGATACCTGAAACAGCCGGAGCTTTCAGCCAAAGTCATTCACGATTCCTGGTACGAAACCGGGGATGTCGGATACATCGATGATGACGGCTTTTTGTTTATTACAGGACGCCAGAGTCGCTTCTCCAAAATCGGAGGCGAGATGGTGCCGCACATTCAAATCGAAGAAGCAATCATGACCGTTTTGGGCGAAAGCGAGGACGATTTGTGTGTTGGTGTGACCAGCGTATCTGACGAAAAGAAAGGCGAGAGACTCATCGTTTTGCACAAAGCCATCGGCAAATCACCCAGTGAAATCCTGAAGGAATTGTCGGCAATGGGCTTGCCAAATCTGTTTTTGCCCTCGGAAGACAGCTTCATCTTGGTCGACGCTATTCCGATACTAGGAACAGGCAAATTGGACTTGCGAGGACTGCAGCAAATGGCAAAAGATAAAACGGGTGGCACGCTCTGATGTACGATTGGCGTAACGCCCAGAACTTGGATTTTTTTGCCAGAACCACGCTTTTGAACGGGTGGCGTCGGGTTTATGTGAATTTGTGTTGTAGACAACTTGTCCGCCGTGATTGATAATGCCCAGAGCGCTTGAATGAGCTTTAGGCGAATTTTCTTTCCGTTGTTCACTGCATTGCGGGCATCATTTGATTACCGGAGACTCTGATTATGTACAAGGCTGCGGCGTTGCTGAGTTGTGTTGCTTGCTTGTTTTTCGTTCCAGGCTGCGGTAATTCCAGCAAGCCGCCGACGACGGCCGCCAGTCCGGCACCTAGCCAACCATCTAGCCAACCATCTAGCCAACCATCTAGCCAAGCATCTAGCCAAGCATCTAGCCAACCGTCTACCGGCAACTCTGAATCGGGTGAAGCTGCATCGGTCTCAAGCGGACAAAGTGGCTCCTCGTCAGAAGGATACGACAGTTCAAACTCAGGATATCCTCAATCCTCGAGCATGCTATCAGGACCAGGCAATCCGGGATCTTCCGGTGGCGGAATGGCTGGAATGGGTGGAATGCCAAACAGCAGCGGATACAACTCTGGGCAAGAGGGTTCAGCAAGTGGCGATTATGGATCGTCCGGACCTGGCGGTATGCTGGGACCTGGCGGTATGCCGAGTGGATACGGTGGCTCAGACTCTTACGGCGCTGGTGGAATCGGAGGGGGAGGAATGGGAGCGGGAGGATACGGTGCTGGCGGATACGGTGCTGGCGGGATCGCTCGTCGCGCACCTCCCAAAAAATTGACTCTCCAAGAACGGGCTACGGCCGCATTTCAGGCGGGAAATACCAAGCGAGCTTACACGCTTTTAGAAGCTTCCGCTATTCAGGCGTCGGATGAGAATGCATCGGAAATATTGTCCCATTACCGTTGGGCGCAACATCAAAAGCGACCGCAGTTCGGCATTACGATCGCCGTTGGAGCGACGATCAAGAATCCGCTCAACGTCCCGGACTTGGCTCCCATAGGTTCGGGCGCTGCCAATCAAAACCAAGGGGGCTATGGAGGCATGGAAGGAATGGCGGGACCAGGCGGATCCGATGCCTCAGCCGGAAAGAAAAAAAGCTTTGCAGAAGTGTCCGGATCCTTCGGTAAGCAACTCGTACAAGCTGTCTCCGACAAACATGGAGAAGGGCTTTGGACGGATGCATTTCGCGAAGTTACGCTCGGTCGCCCAAGGAATCCTGCCGGCGGTGAGGCCGGAGGCTATGGCACAAGTGGCTATGGCACAAGCGGCTATGGTCCAAGTGGCTATGGTGCGGGCGGTGAAGGAGAGGGGTACGGCGGAAATTCCGGTGGTCCAGGATTGAATCCAGGCGGAATGTCCCTCAAGTTTTTCCAAGGGCCGGGAAGGCTCGGCGTTTTTACAGGACAGGATGGGGGACAAAGCGGAAGTTCAGAACAGCCTGGCATGGGTCCAGTCGGCATGGGAGCACCAGGTATGGGTCCGGGCGGTATGGGTCCGGGCGGTATGGGAGCACCTAGTATGGGACCAGGCGGTATGGGACCAGGCGGTATGCCGGGCTTTAGCCCAGATTTCAAGCTTCCTGCCGGCTCAATTCCGATAGGTCCCGGCATGACCTACATCGGAGTAGACGAATCCAGCAAGTTGATTAAGAAGGCGAGCCAAGAAGGTTATGACTGCCTCATGATTTTTGAACTCGAAATCAGCTTCAACCGAATGCTAAACAGAGCAAACAACGACACCCGAATCAAAGTTCTCGTGCCAAATGAAGTCGTCAAAGACACCGAGGGCGTCTTTTCTTCCAAGAAGCTCAACAACATTACTGCTCTAAAGGCAAAGAACGGTGGCCAGTCTGATGGCGTGGATGACGTTGTCGAATTGGTGGTCAAGAAAACAGTCGAGAAATTCGGCCTGCAAGAAATCCCCTCAACGCTAACTGTTGCTGAAGTTAAAAAGAGTATCGCTACCTTGATCGACGACAAAGATCGGCCGGTTATGGAACGACTTAGCGAAATCAATTTTTACTACGCAAAGGGTTACATTGACGAAAACGAGAAGGCAGCCGCGTTTGAAAGGATCGACGAGAAGCTTGGGTCAACCTTGGCAACAGGTACCTCATCGGAAAAACTTGCTGCCATCGAGAAATTGCTAGAGCGAGATTCCAAGTAAAAACGGACTAATGCTTAAAAAGCCTTTGTTTTCGGGTATGCTTCGTTGTGCGACGCTCCGCGTCGCAGGAATCACGACTGCGGAGCTTCGTGCAACTTGGTAGTTCACGACTTCGGCTACAGATAGTTTCCCCGATAACCTGCCGAATCCCGCCGAAAGCGACTGTTGTGTACCAACGTTCATCAATACTTCTTTTCTGCACGATCAGTTTGGTCGCATTGGCGTCCGCCACGCTCAAGGCGGACGATGCGGAATTGGACTCGTCCGACGATCGCGTTGTTTTCTTTGAAAACAAGGTCCGCCCGCTTCTGGTGAAGCGATGTCTTGATTGCCATTCGTCGGAGGCCGAGATCAGCGGAGGGCTTGCACTTGACTCGAAAGCGGGTTGGCAGCTTGGCGGAGATTCAGGACAGGCCATCAATCCAGACGATTGGCAAAAGAGCCTGCTTTGGATCGCTACCAACTATCGCAATCCGCATCTACAAATGCCGCCAGATGGCAAGTTGGCAGAACCGGAAATAGAGATTATTCGTACTTGGCTCAGTCAAGGCGCGGTCGATCCAAGAGTAGCAACGACCGTTAAGAAGACAACCCGCGCTGCTTTAAGTGTCGAAGACTCGCAACAACACTGGGCGTATCGGAAACTTGAGAGCAACAGGGTAACTAACTCTATCAATCCGAGCGGCAATGTCATCGATGCTTTCTTGGCGCCTCGTCAGGTCTCTGCAGGTCTTGAGCCAGCCGACAAAGCCTCGATGTCCGTTCTTCGTCAACGATTGTGGTTTGATCTACACGGGCTCAGGCCTGACGCGGTCGCGATTCAGACGAGTTCTGATTTTAATCAGGAGTGGGACGAAGAGGCTTACGATCGCTATGTGGAAAGCATGCTTGCCTCACCTCGTTTTGGCGAACGATTCGCAAGGCACTGGATGGATGCAGTTCGATTTGCGGAGTCGATTACGTTGCGTGGTTTTGTGTACCCGGACGCGTGGCGTTACCGAAACTATTTGATTCGATCGTTTAACTCGGACAAATCCATCTCGCAGTTTTTTCGAGAGCAGATTGCGGGGGATCTGATGCCCTCGGACAACGTTGAGCAGCGAACCGAGCAACTGACTGCAACATCGATGTTAGCCATCGGTGATACGAATCTCGAAGAGCAAGACAAGAAACAATTGGAAATGGATTATGTCGATGAACAATTGGATATGATTGGCAAAGTCTTGCTCGGTCAGACGATCGGTTGTGCTCGATGCCATGACCACAAATTCGATCCCATTCCGACCCGCGACTACTATGCTCTTGCTGGGATCTTGAAGTCGTCCATCGCACTGGATCATTCCAATGTCTCGAATTGGGTACGCATCCCGCTGCCTCTAGATAGCCAAACGGAAAACACGTTTGCGAGCATCGCTTCCGAAAAAGCGGATATGAAGAAACAGCTCGAAACGATCAAGAAGCGACTTCAATCGAGTTCGAATTCAAGTTCGTCGCTTGTCGTGGCTACGGAAGATCTCGATGGAATTGTGGTGGACGATGATTCTGCCCAAAAAACTGGGGATTGGCAAGCTTCTTCGTCGGTCAAGGTTTATGTGGGGTCTGGCTATTTACACGATCAAAACACAGGCAAGGGAACGAAGTCGGTACGCTTCGAACCTAAGACTCTTAAACCTGGTACTTATAGGGTGAGACTCTCGTATAGCCCGGGCGAAAATCGAACCAAAACCGCCATGGTACGGATCTTCTCCGCCGATGGAGAAGATGTCGTTCGAATCGATCAAACCGTCAAGCCCAAGGATAATGGCCTATGGCAAACGCTCGGTTCCTATCGGTTTGAACCGAATGGTCAAGCCATGGTCGTTGTTAGCAATCAAGACTCGACCGGCCACGTAGTCGCGGATGCGGTTCAGTTCCTGCCAGATGCAGCAAACGAAAAAGTGACGCTCAATGAGTCGGCCTCCGAACCTGTCTCTGTGAGCGAGCAAGACCTTGAATCGCTTCGAAAGAAAGCGGCTCGATTGGAAGCCGAGCTTAAGAAATTGCAGTCGAGGTTGGATAACAGGCCGATGGTCATCTCGGTAAGGCCGCTGGACAAACCGGTGGATCTTGCAATTCATGTTCGGGGAAGCGTTCATCAATTGGGCGCAGTCGTACCACGGGGCTACTTGAGTTGCGTCCCGAGCATGGAAACAACGGTACCGATTGGGCAGGATTCAAATGGACGCTTGGAATTAGCCAATTGGATCGCATCCGACGAGAACCCGCTGACCGCTCGCGTCTACGTAAACCGCGTTTGGTACTGGCTGATGGGAGATGGTATTGTTCGCTCCATCGATAATTTTGGTACTACCGGAGAGCTACCTGGCCATCCAGAGTTGTTGGATTTTCTGACTCTGCAATTCATTCAGCATGGTTGGTCGACGAAGTGGTTGGTGCGGGAAATCGTTCGGTCCGAGAGCTATCAGCGTTCAAGTCGATGTTCGTCCGACGCGTTGGAAAAGGATCCGGATAATCGATTGTTTGCACGCGGTTGCGTTCGGCGATTGGATGCGGAATCGATCCGTGATTCACTTCTGAGCATCAGCGGTGAACTGGATCTAGGCAGTCAAATAGATTCGGTCATCCCTGCGGAAATGAAAGAAGACTACAAGTTCTCTCACCGCGTCCGCTACCGATCGCTGTATGGGCCTTTGTTTCGAAACTCTCCGCTTGAGCTCTACACGGAATTCGATGGAGCGAATCCAAGCTTTCCTATCAGCAAACGCTCGCGAAGCACGATTGCCCCGCAGGCTCTCGCATTGCTCAATAGCGATTGGGTTGCGGAGCGAGCTTCGAAATTCGCAACTCGGGTTGCCGATTCAAACACAATGTCGAATGAACAGAAGATAAACGCTTGCTTCTTGTCGACGGTGAGCCGGCCCGCAACCGAAATAGAAACGGCTTGGGCAAAGTCATTGATCGAAGCGTCAACCACTCGGTCCGGATCGGCGGATACCGTTTGGTGCGATTTGGTTCGTGATCTGGTGGCGTCCATCGATTTTCGCTTTATTGAATAGGTCCGTGAACCAAATGATGCACCGACGTTTATTTCTCAATTCCACCGCCTGCGGCTTTGGGTCACTCGCAACCGCTTCGCTCTTGTCTCAATGGGCGACCGAACCTCGCGTTTTCGCCAACGAGATTGCGACATCGAGCGGGCTCCATCATCCAGCCAAAGCAAAGCGGGTCATTTTTCTCTTCATGCAAGGTGGAGTTAGCCAAGTTGACTCGTTCGACCGCAAGCCATTGCTTGAGCAGCGAGATGGTGAAATGATGGAGTTTGACGATGCCCGTGAGTTTGCGAACAAAGGGACGGTTGGCTCCAAGCAACGCGTAATGAAATCGCCATGGGAATTTAAACAATACGGTCAGACGGGGCGTTGGGTGTCGGATCTGTTTCCGAAGATGGCTGAGCATGTCGACCGAATGGCCTTAATTCATAGTATGCACACCGAGGGCGTAGCGCACGGACCGGCGACGTTGTTTTTGCATAGTGGCTCACAGAACTTGATTCGGCCGTCGATGGGATCATGGATCCATTACGGGATCGGTTCGGAGAATGACAATCTCCCGGGGTTTGTCTCGATCGCTCCCTCGATTGGAAATGGAGGGCCTCGCAATTATGGCAGCGCTTTTTTGCCCGCTCGCCATCAAGGAACTCCGATAGGCAAAGCAGGAGAAAGTCAGCTACGCATCGATTACTTGAATGCGACCGGCGATTCGTCCAGTCGATCGAAGTTGGATCAGATTCAAAAACTCAATCGCCTCCAGCTTGATCGACGCGGAAACCAAGACAGCGAGCTAGATGCAGTCATCGAGTCGTACGAGATGGCTTGGCGAATGCAATCGACGGCGCCGGAGCTACTGGACTTCACCACCGAGTCCGAAGAAACCCATCGTCTCTACGGGCTCGATCAAAAGGAGACCGAATCGTATGGTCGCAAGTGTTTGCTGGCTCGAAGGCTCTGCGAATCCGGTGTTCGATTTGTCCAAGTGAATTACGGAGACAACTCTGCTAACCCCGCATGGGATCAGCATTCCAATCTCCCCAAGCACGCGGACCATGCTCGCGCGGTCGATCAGCCCATTGCGGGACTCATGACCGATTTGGCGCGGCGGGGCCTTCTAGAAGACACTCTGGTTTGGTGGGGTGGAGAGTTTGGGCGCGCTCCCTATGCCCAACAGAACGGAACCGGACGCGACCACAATCCGGGCGGCTTTACCGTATGGCTAGCCGGCGGCGGTGTTCAACCAGGCATCGCCTATGGCCAAACCGACGAGTTCGGCCATCGAGCAATTCACGACAAAGTGCACATGCACGACTTGCACGCCACCATCTTGCACTTGCTCGGTATCGATCATGAAAAACTAACGTTCAAACACGCTGGCCGCGATTTCCGACTCACGGACGTGCATGGTCGAGTGGTGCACAGAATTATTTCATAGCAGATCAATCAACGAATCGAACTATTTCGAATGCAGAAGACCGAAGAGGATGGCTTGATGGGGCTCGTGCCCCCGACAAACTCGGAAATGGGTGTCGTACACATAAGCCGTCCGATGTTGCATCCCAATATCTACCGAAAACGCATCCTCGAGGTTGAGGGGAACCCAGTCGCTGGCCAATGGGTCGCCGTCTACCATCAGCAATTGCCCCGCGAAACCAATCGGCGCGACGGCGACTCCCGCGACGGTGGCTCCCGCGATAGTGGCTCTCGCGATAGTGGTTCTCGTGATAGCGGCTCTCGCGACGGTGGCACCCGGCAAGGTGGCTTCGTGGATAGACGGGAATCCGCGTATGGTCCTACTTCCAGCTCAAGCTCGAACTCTTACTCGAACTCTTACTCGAACTCTTCGCCGAGGGAACCGCGTGGCACTCCCCAGTTGTTTGCATACGGCATCTACAATCCAAAATCGGAAGTTGCCGTTAGGCTCTACTCATGGTGGGGGCAATGGCCAGACGACGCTTTCTGGGAAAGCAAGATCCGCGATGCGGTATCGTTGCGGCGGGATATTCTCAAACTCGATAAAACTACGGACGCGTATCGAGTTCTGCATGGTGAATCGGACGGCACACCGGGTCTCGTTGTCGATCGTTATGGCGACTGCTTGAGTGCGGAAGTGTTTAGCTTGGGGATGTACAAACGCTGTGAACCGATCTTGGCAATGCTCGCCAAGGAACTGGGGACCAAGCATACACTCATTCAAGAATGCCCCCAGTTTATTAGTCAAGAAGGCTGTTCGGTTGCGAATCGGGCGTCATCTGAGTTGCCATCGAGCGTGGTGATCCACGAAAACGGAGTGAAATATCGCGTTCACTTTGGGACAGGCCACAAGACGGGTTTCTTTTGCGATCAACGCGATAATCGACATCGACTGGCGCAACTATGCGAGGGAAAATCGGTTTTGGACCTGTGCTGTTACACGGGCGGCTTTTCGGTGCAAGCGGCCAAGGCGGGTAACGCTTCCGAAGTGACTGGTGTTGATTTGGATGCGGAACCGCTCGCTACCGCGAAGAAGAATGCCGACATCAATCAGACCCGCGTACGTTTTGTTCAATCGGACGCATTTGCTTTTATGCGTGACATGTTGCGAATCGGTCGACAATACGATGTAGTTGTGTTGGATCCACCGAAATTAATACGCTCCCGATTGGAACTTGAGGAGGGGAGTCACAAACACTTCGACCTAAATCGGCTTGCTATTCAACTCGTCAAACCTGGCGGAATATTACTGACGTGCTCCTGTGCGGGGTTATTGGACGATGAGTCCTTTCACGGTATCGTACGTTCTGCGGCCAAGGCAACGGGGTTTGACGATTCGGGAAGTCCGTTACCTCCCCGGACTTTACAAATCTTGCACTCGCACGGAGCTGCTCCGGATCACCCCGTTGTGGCTCATTGCCCTGAAACAAGCTACCTTAAGAGTATTTGGGCAAGAGTTTTATAAGGTCATGACATGAAGTTTGCGATTTGCAATGAGACGTTTGGAGACTGGCCGATCGATCAAGGTTTTGAAGCCGCCAGAAAGTTCAGTTACACGGGCATCGAGGTAGCTCCGTTCACACTTGGAAACAGCGTTTACGAAATTACAACGCAGCAGCGACATGAGTATGTACGATGCGCGAAAAAGCATGGACTGGAAATCGTAGGGTTGCACTGGCTGCTTGCCAAAACAAACGGCATGCATCTCACGGTCGGTGATGCGGAGGTCCAGAACCGGACACTCGATTACTTGATCGCGCTGGTTCAGTTATGCAGCGATCTTGGTGGCAAAATTATGGTGTTGGGATCTCCCATGCAACGCAACTTTCCCGCGACCATGACTCATACTACGGCGATGGATAATGCGGCCAAGTTGCTAAGCCAAGTTGTCCCCGCGCTTGAAAAGCACGATGTGAGGCTAGCGATCGAACCCCTTGGACCCCAAGAAGGAAATTTCCTCAATTACGCTTCGCAAGCGAGAGAATTGATCGAAAAAATAGGCAGCCCAAATGTCAAGTTGCATTTGGACGTCAAAGCCATGAGCAGCGAAGGCACGCCGATCGATTCGATCATTCGCGACCACGCAGACATCATGATCCACTTTCATGCAAACGACCCCAATCGATTGGGTCCCGGAATGGGCGACGTTGATCAGCGCCCGATATTCGAAGCTTTGAAGCAGGTCGACTACGCGGGCTGGGTGAGCGTCGAGGTTTTTGACTACTCACCTGGAGTGGATCGCATTCTTGGAGAAAGCATGGCCAATATGTTGGCCGTGTGCGAATAAAAGTGGGCACAAGGTCGTTGGAGAAGTTACGCTCTGGGATCCCGCCTGCGCGGGAATGACCTGGAGAGTTTCGCTAGCTTCTCTTGCAACGGGACTCGGCTTAAATAATCGCTTTCGCCTGTCGAGTTGCAGTATTATTTTGAAAATAGATGTAAACTAGGAACCCCACAAGGCGTGCAGGCAGTATGGTCCAACCGTCAGCCGTTGGCCCAAACGTAGTTCGTATTGAACATCAACCTTTTAAACTTTTTTGTTGGAGTGGTAATCATGAAATTGTGGACAAGAACTTGGAATCGCTTGGCACTTGCAGGCGCGTTCGGTTTCGTTGCGTTACTTGGTCCAGTTTCTCAAACTTCGGCAGCGGACACGTTGACGATCGGCTCGGTTGCGCCAGAACTCGACATCGAGCATTGGGTACAGAACGGGAATGGCCGGTTCAAGCCTGTCACGAAATTTGCAAAAGACAAAGTTTACGTTGTGGAGTTTTGGGCCACTTGGTGCGGTCCATGCGTGGCGAGCATGCCACATTTAGCGGAATTGCAAAAAACGTATGCGAGCAAAGGGGTTCAGATCGTTAGCATCAGCAACGAAGATCTTGAAACCGTCGAAAAATTCTTGGATCGACCGGTGAGTGCGAAGAAGAAAAAGGGTGATGTAAAGGAAGAGGAAGACACGAAAGCCGACGAACAAACCTATCGAGACCTGACCAGTTCGTACTGCTTAACCACCGACCCAGATCTCTCATGCCACAAAGCCTACATGGAAGCTGCGAATCAGAACGGCATTCCGTGCGCTTTCATCGTTGGCAAAGACCAAAAGATCGAGTGGATCGGTCACCCAATGTCGATGGACGAAACGCTGACTGCGGTCGTGGATGGCAAGTGGGATCGCGCCGCATTTGCCGAGAAGTTCAAAGAACAAGAAGTGATGCAAGCGTTGATGGCGGACCTGTCTCGCAGTATGCGCAGCGGAAAGACATCCAAAGCGCTTTCGACCATCAATGCCGCGATAGAAGATGCAAAAGATCCTATGTTCAAGAAGCAGCTTAAGATGATGAAGGTGCAGATCGCCATGAGTGGCAAAGGGGTCGGCAAGGAACTCACCTCGATCCTGGAAGAAGCGTATGGCGAGAATGCCGACAATCCAGAATTCATCAATAGCGTAGCTTGGGGGATTTACGAAAAAAACGAAGCGGGCGAACTCGATGACAAAGCGCTGGTGACAATGAGTCGCAAAGCGGCACAAAAAGCTGCCGATGCGGCGCCAGCGGCTGCCAAGGGAGCGATCCTCGACAC
The DNA here is from genome assembly GCA_945870455.1 of Pirellula staleyi DSM 6068. Taxonomy (GTDB): domain Bacteria; phylum Planctomycetota; class Planctomycetia; order Pirellulales; family Pirellulaceae; genus JBKCUI01. The sequence continues at coordinate 42,566 of CAMBSL010000018.1, forward strand.
GATTGCCCATTTGCAGTTTGTCGAGGGTGACATTGATTCCGCCATGAAGACGCAGGCCAAAGCGATCGAATTGGCAGAAGGTGATATGAAGGCAGAATTGTCCGAGTTTCTCAAAACCTTGCAGGAAGCTGCCAAGAAAACGGACAAATAGGGTGGGGACATGATTCGAATGCCTCTGGGTTTATCCCAGAGGTTCGTTACCTTCATGCTAGGATGAAGGTCAATTACCACTGGCATAAAGCCAGTGGCATGAATCCAATGCAAATATCACATGGGCCTATAAGCTTGCTGCGATCCAAGCGCAGTGGAGCATTGGTTCACCTTAGATAGTGATGGCCGAATAATGGAATTTTTTTGCTCGTGCACACATCAATTCTTCACGAAATCTTCAAGTGAGAAAGCCCGCAAAATCGTTGCAATCGCCGCAATTCCTAAACATACTTTTCTCTTCTAAATAGTCTTAGACCGTCCATTTGATTACGGAACATCCGCAATCGAAGCTCTGAGACGATGTACTTCATGAGTTTTGGGGAGAGTTGTTGATGTTGAAGCGTATGTGTTTAGTGGCTTGTTTGATTCTTGTAAGTGTCAATAAATCAGACGCGGATGTCATTACAGGTTGGAATTTCAACAGC